>CAZVKY010000028.1:0-19775 GCA_964627915.1 uncultured Thermoplasmatales archaeon | reverse complement strand
GGAAGTTATTGTTTGAGTTGTCCACCACTATTTATGGCAACATTTACTGCTTGTACCGCTGCCGTTGCTGCTGCAGTTCGAGGAGCAGAGGATTGACTCTTCATTTCCTTGACATACTCAATTACTTGATCAAGGATCTTATACCGTGGGATAAAACTAGTGTCATAGGTTCCCTTCAACCATTGTGGATTATTCATCACCACTGAATGAAATGGAATATTATGACGAACGCCACCAATCTGAAACTCCCATAATGCTCTTTTAACCCGTTCAATAGCTCGCTTTCGATCCTCAGCCCAAATAATCAATTTAGCGATCATGGAATCATAATATGGTGGAATCTCAAAACCACGATAGACACCAGAATCAATCCGAATTCCTGGACCACTTGGTTCAGCATAACGTGTGATCTTACCAGGTGCTGGCGCAAAATTATTCAAGGGATCTTCAGCATTAATCCGACATTCAATGGCATGACCACGAGGCTGAATGTCTTTCTGCTCATTTTCCAGTTCAAGACCTGATGCCACCCGAATCTGCTCACGAGCAAGATCCACACCAGTTGTCGCTTCAGTGATAGGATGTTCCACTTGTAATCGAGCGTTCATCTCTAAAAAGTAATATTTTCCTTCTTTAAACATGAACTCACAGGTCCCAGCATTATAATACCCTGCGGTTTCAGCGGCAAGCACTGCTTGTTTTCCGATTTCCTCACGAAGCTCTGGTGTAAGCGCACAAGATGGTGTTTCCTCAATCAGTTTTTGATGACGACGTTGCACACTACATTCCCGTTCATATAAATGAATGATGTTACCTTGTTTATCTCCAATCACTTGATATTCAATATGCCGGGGATCACCGATGAATTTCTCAATGAACACTGCATCATTCCCAAAACTGTTTTTCGCAAGTTGTTTTACACTATCAAGTGCTTTTTCCATTTGTTTAGCATCATCAACTTTTTGAATACCGATACCACCGCCACCAGCTGATGCCTTAAGCATCACCGGATAGCCAAGTTCATGGGCAACATCCTTTGCTTTTTCATGATCCTTAATTGCTTCAGTAACTCCAGGGACCACATGAACCCCTGCTTTCATCATGGATTTTTTGGAATCAATTTTTGATCCCATCAATTTCATCGCAGAAACCGGTGGACCGATAAACTCGATATTGTTCTTATGACATAATTCTGCAAAAGTTGCATCCTCAGCCATGAACCCATATCCAGGATGAATACCATCAGCACCACTTTTTAAAGCAGCATCAATGATGTTGTCTTTTTTCAGATAACTCTGACTGGCTGGACCAGGACCAATATTATATTTTTCATCAGCATATCGGACGAACAAGGCTTTTTTATCTGCATCAGAAAACACTGCAACGGTTCCAATGCCTAGTTCCTTACAAGCCCTCATAATTCGCAGTGCGATTTCTCCTCTATTGGCAATCAATACTTTTTGTAACATAACTGGTCTCACATCCATATATTCATCTGGTTTTTTTATAGGATCTGCATCAGCAGATCACCGCTTTTCACGGCATCTCCTTCATTAATGAAAATCTCTTTGACTTCCCCAGCTTTTTCGGCTTTGATTTCTTGTTCCATTTTCATAGCTTCAATGGTAGCAAGGACATCTTCTTTTTTGATCTTATCACCTTTTGCCACTTTCACTTTGAGAATGGTTCCTTGCATATTTGATTTAATACCGCCTTCCACATCCTTTGGTGGTTCCGGTGTACCACCTCCGCCACCAGAGACAAGATAACCTCCAGTAGGAGTGACTTTGACTTCAAAGGGTTCACCATCAACTTCTACTTCAAACTCCGTTGGTATTTCTGCTGGTCCACTTCGCTTTTCTGGTGGTTCTGTTTCCAAATATATATCATCTACATCTGGGAAGGATTGTTTGACCATTCCTCGAGTGAGTTTATGATTCATAGGTAAGGGTAATTCATCAGAGGTGAATTCAGCTTGCGCTTTTCCTTTCAAAAACTTTAATCCCACTTGTGGATAAATAGCATAGGTCATTACGTTTTCATCAGTGATTTCCACATCATCATGTTCCTTTAACTCTGCTTTTCGTTTCTCCCACCTTGGTTCCAAAAGATCAGCAGGTCGGCAATCAATGACGTCATCTTTCCAGTTTTTACCAAGCACAGTTTTCATCACTTTTTTATCTATTTCAGCAGGTGGCTTTCCATACATTCCTTTACAATAATCCTTTGTTTCCTTTGGAATGACCTTATATCGACCATGAAGCACATTCATCACTGCTTGTACACCAACTACTTGACTTGTTGGAGTAACGAGTGGTGGATAGCCGAGTTCTTTACGCACCCGAGCGGTTTCATCAAGCACCTGTTGATATTTTCCATGTGCTCCTTGTTCTTCTAACTGGAAAATCAAATTTGAAAGCATACCGCCAGGGATCTGATGCACGGTGACACTAGGATCAACTTTTAAAGCGTTAAACCGGTGAAGATGTCGGTATTTATCCCACACCTTGAGAAAATATTTGCGAATCTCAATGAGTGCTTCCAAATCATATCCCGTATCATACTTAGTATCCTGTAAAGCAGCGACAACACTTTCGGTTGGTGGAGCAGCAGTGCCACCAGAAATCGGTGAAATAGCGGTATCAAGCACATCAACACCTGCTTCCACTGCGGCCTGATAGGCCATCCCTGTCATGCCACTGGTGCAATGTGAATGTAAATCAATTGGTGCTTTTATTCCTGCATCTTTAATACCCTTGATGATGTCATAGGCTCTTTTTGGGGATATCATCCCTGCCATATCCTTGATGCAGAGTGAATCAGCGCCCATTTTTTCCAGTTTTCCGAATTCTTCAATATAATATTCAACGGTATGCACTGGTGAAATAGTATAACTTAAACAGGCTTGCACATGACCACCGTTTTCTTTGACGGATTCCATGGGTACTTTCATGTTTCTCAGATCATTTAATGCATCAAAAATCCGGAAATAATCAACACCGTTTTTCTTTGCAAGATACACAAACTTTTTGACCACGTCATCTGGAAAATTCCAATAGGCTACAATGTTCATAGCTCGTTCCAGCATTTGCATTGGCGTGTTAGGCATGGCTTCCTTTAATTTTCGAATACGTTCCCAAGGATCTTGGTTGAGGTACCGGATAGGAACATCAAAAGTTGCCCCACCCCAGACTTCCATTGAAAAATAACCAACTTCATCAAGTTTATCGGCAATGGGGAGCATATCTTCGGTTCTCATTCGAGTAGCAAGCATTGATTGATGAGCATCTCTTAATATTAACTCGTGTAGTTTAACCATCTCTTTTTAGCCTCCAATTATGACAGATGCTTTTCCTTATATAGAGGGGATTCGTACCGAGTCCCAAATGATGCATGGTATTCTATCCCCCTACTTAATTATATCGGGAGAATCTGATTCTCTTTTTGCGTTAATTTCGCAATCACTAATATTATTTTGAAAAAAATTCAACATTAATGTCATAAAATGAAAAACAGCACTGTTATTTTTGTTGCTTGAAATAGGGAAAATTTGACAAAACACCATGAAAACATACAAAAGGATATATAAGCGAACCAACAAATATATAATAGAAGAGGTGATAATTCTATCATGAAACAGAATGAGATTTTTGGGGGAGTGATCTTTATTGTCTTTTTACTAATCTCCAGTTCCGGATTTGCTGCTCCTCAAATAAAAGAAAATGATGCAGGCGCCAAATCTTTTTTAAGTACATCTGAAAACGTTGATCAGGGCAGTTTATTGAAAGAAGATGAACAATTGGATGTTTCTTCACTACTTCAAGAACTCTTTTTTAGAGCAGATGCTTCATCACTGCTTGATCTTTTCACAGGAATCATCCGAACAAATTGTGCCGGAGTAGAAAAAACATCGGAAATCACCTTTGCCCTCTACAATGATATTGATGTTGACAATGATGAAAACACGGGGGTCAATGGAAAAGATATTCGAGTTCAATATCTTATTTTACCCTATTTTTTACCATCACCGGATCTTACTATCGGTGCAATGCTTTCAGTTAATGTCGATCGTATTGGTGATGAAATCAAAGATAAGGCTTTTTCTCTTTCAGTAGAAATCGCTGATAAAACACTGGCTGTAGGATATCAATCTCCAGACCAACAATCCAATGAAATACCGGAAAGCATTCAATTATCGACAACTGTTTTTCTTAAACTTACAGATAATAGCATTGGTTTTTCATTTCATATGAACCCATCATATGTAAATAATCAAGATGGGAAAAAAATAACCTTGTTCGGTAGTGTTGAACATAGTGCAGTTACGCATGGCTTCTCCTTTAATTTTGAACCATCAACCGAAACAGATATTATTATTACCTCAACAAAAAAACCTAATGAATGGCAGTACAAGTTTAGTAAGGATGCTGCATTTGAGACCAGGTTTATCGCGGAACTCTCCAAATCAACTGAGGGAGAAACAAAGGAGACTACCCTCACGATTAATCCACTTCCAGATCAAATACTATTCAGTCTAAGTCTCACCCCATTTTCATCTGAAGGAGGAAGTATCTCTTATCAATGTGATCAAATGCATGATATAAGCGTGCTAGTAGAAACTAGTACTCTTGGTATCTGTAAATATGCTTTAATCAAAAATACTCCTCGGCGGATCGATGCTGAATGGCTTCCAGCAAAGCAAAATGGTTTTTATCATATCAATATCGATTCAGATGGGACACAAATCTCATTGCTAAATACTTTGACTAATCCTACTATCAATTTATCTATAACTGATCTTTCAACTGTGGATATGACTGCATTCTGGAATCTGACCAAGCCCGGTGATTTCGAAGTGATAAAGGACCCATCATTTCATATTGATTTAGATTTTGTTTTTGAGGGATGGGTTATGAACTTGGATGCTGAACCAACCGCAGAAAAAATCAGTTTTTCCTGGGATACGAATAACTCTGGTTTCATCGCTATGGACACGGACTGGCAACCATTGAATCAAATGGAACTACATATGGTTGGACCTGATTTAGGAGTTAATATTGCTGGTGAAACATTAAAAGCAGAGGATTTTCAATTGAATTGGACCGAAACAATTTTCCCTGTTGAAATAACCGGTGAACTTGATTTCTTTTCCATATCTATTCACGTATTGATTGATGGAACCTGGTATAAACTATGGCCCTTGCTCTAGGGAAAAAACTTAGAAAAACAATTGGATGATATGGAGATGAGGGTATCATCTCTCCCTCTTTTTTTATTCCCATTGGTTTAAACTTACTTGTGTGGTTTTCTTGATATATCCCCGCGGTTTTTTTGTCTTATCATTGATTTCATACCTTTTTTCCCTACCAGATTACACATAAATTCTATTGCAATATATTGCAATAATTATTAGATATAATTTAACAGCAAAAACTCTGATGGTTTTTTTTATTGAATTAATCGATCAATGGTTATTTCATCAGTATATTGTTCTGCGCCTTGGTTCAATGACTGTTCCACAGAAACCATATCCTTCATCAGAAATATTCTATCATTTCCAAGCTCGGTGTGCTCAAGGGAGTTTTTTAGAATTTTTCCATATTTTTTATAACGGCCAATTTTCACTAAATGCTCTTTGAAATCATCAACAAGTATAGGATTAAATCCTTTGGAACAGAGTATATCCATAATTTTGTTTCGTATCTCTAAAGACGAAAGTTCAAACCGATAGTTTTTTGGATTATAGTAATCAGATAGTTCATTGAACAATTCTTTGTCATTAATATATTGTTTGAAACAGTATAACTCACCGATTTTGAATATATTGATTTTTTTTCGTTTCGTATCAAATCGCATAACAACATTGTTTGAATAGAAAGATGATTTATTAGATCACCATAGGGATTGCTGAAAGTATTAACTCAACATCAAAAAAAATAGGCTTACAGCAAAAAATGAAGTCTTAGAACGCACTGCTTGCTTGTTGATTCTGATAATATTGAAGGATGATATAGGTAATGATTTCTCTGAGGTTACTGTTGTTTGAAAAACTGGGAAGTGACACAATATTATATAAGGTTTTATGCACCATTTTTCCTTGATACGGTTCATTGTTTTGATACATGGTAGTATATGTTACATCTTCTACGATATACTGTTCTTCTACATTGACTAAATCTGAGCTGCATTGATCGTTTTCCTCTGGTGATTGTAGAAATGATTGAGTGAACAATAGTGCTGATCCCTGAGCAAGCAGAATGATGATGCTTACAAAAAGGGTGATAATGGTTTTCTTTTGGCAATGTTTGAAAAGACTGATGAAACGCTCAGAAAGTGTTGGATGATATGAAGTAAGGTTGAGTAATGATACAGAGATAGCTGGTGGTTTTTTATGTTCAATAGTTGATAACGACTGGGTGTATTCAGCGATTTTGACTAGCGCTTCCATGAAGGAGACTTTGTCCCCATGACTACTGTTATAGCTAGCATCTGCAAGGAGTTCTCTTTCGTTGAATATTTTTTTAGCGGCTAGATGAATAAAGGGATTGAAAAAACAAAGGATGCGAGATGCTTGAATGAATGCTTTTAATAAAATGTCATGGTGTTTGATATGAGTGAGTTCATGACGAAGGGTTGTTTTTAACTCGTTTTCAGATAAAACTAAGGACAATCGATCTGAGATGACAAGGATTGCTGGATGGCCAAGGACAAAGGCATTAGGTGCACCATGATAGCGGTAAATTTTTGGTGTTTTGATGTGGAGTTGTTGTGAAAGATCCTTTACAATATGATATAGTTTCGAATCATGTGTAGGATACGCCTGTATTTTTGATAGATATCGTTTTTTTCCAAAAAAGAGTTGATATAATGCAAAAAAACTTGACAGCATAATCAGTGCAACTAGAGTGAAAAGGATTGGTGGAAGCATGCTAAGTGTTGTTATCATAGATGCAAAAGCTGATGACTCTTCTTCTTTTTCTTTTGTTGATTGGTCTGCTGATGCATCTGTTGTGGTGGTTGTTTCTGTATCAACAGTTGGCTCAGTAGGGATGAAATCATACCAGGAAATCTCAAGGATGAAGCGAGAAGAAATGGTTTCTTGGTTTTGTTGGTTTTCATCTTCGGTAATAGGGGTAATTCTAGATGAGATCGGTGATTGAGTGATGTTTTCTAAGGAAATGTTAGTATTAATATCATCATGCAGAGATGAAGAACAATTCATTTCACAAGTATTAGATGAAGATAACCCAATAAGAGTAAGGGGAACAAACGAAAGAGCGAAAAGAAAAACCAGGAAATAAACAAAAAATGCGTTTTTGGGATGATTAATCTTAAATATTTTTAGAAAGAATTCTGCCATTAAATAAGCAATACCTGTAAGAAGAATTGAAAGTAGTATTGCAAGCAGTATTTCATTCATCCTTTTTCATCTCAGCCAGTTTTTCTTTTATTTTTTCTATTTCTCCCTTATTTTCAGAGAGTTCCTCGGCTAAATAGTTTATGGTGCTTTGTTCGAATCTTGTTAAGAGATCGGAAAGGGTTTTTCGCACGATTGTTGTTTCCAGTTCATCTTTTGTTTTCAGTGGTGTATAAATGTATTGTCTATTTGTAGGGTGCCTGTGTTGGGATATAATATTTTTTCTCACCAGGCGTTTGATGATGGTGCGAACGGTTGAATAGGCTCGTCGTTCATCGCTGTCTTCAAGTGATTGACAGATATCTCGAGCTGTTGCTTCTCGTTTTTGCCAAAGGATGGTAAGGATCTTTCGTTCCAATGGGCCGACGTTTTTTGTCATGAATATTATATAAATAGATTGGTGGTATTTATAGTTTGTCACGCTACAATGGGTAACTCCATTTTATATTCGTGATTTTCTCCAATTCCAATGGAAAATTATTTATATGTTAAGCTGCATACTATTCTCGGTAGTGTTACGTAATGTAACGTTACTTGAGATTTAGAAGGTGAAACGCCACATGAAAACAATTATGTTTACCCCCCTAAAACGGCTTCCAAATAAAAAACAATGCGAATCATCTTCAGATCTTACAGGAGGAAAACGAGAAACAAACCCCTCTTTCTTTTTTTTAACCCCTCCTAAAAACTCGTTTTCCTCCAATGCCTCCCTTTTTCAAAAAAACAGTGCTCAAAAAATTTATACAACCCCCTTTTCTATCTTTCCCCGAAAAAACAGCACAAATCATCTATCACAAGTATAATAATCAATCATAGAAAGACAATAGGTGAAAAACATGAAAAAATCAACACGATTCAATCCCAAAAAAGCATACAAAACAATCTTACTGTTAACTATCATTTTACTCATGTTGCAAACCATCTCAGTTCAAACAACAATGGCAACTACACCAGGTGAAATCAGCAATGAAAACATCTCCATCGAATACCGAAACGTCACCGTCTATGCCCCTGCCGTAGGGCAAACCGCAGATGGATATGTTGGCGTCATCTCAACTATTACAGTAACCATTCAAAGCCAAGGAAGCGGACGAGTGTTTGTAGACACTCTCCCACTCGCACAAATCGACATGCAAGGATCAGCACGCTTATCAGTAAAAGTAGCCAGTGCCCTTGTAGAAAAGGATCCAAACTGTAGTATAAACCCCAACGATTATGATTATTTCTTTGTCATAAGAACAAAATCACCCATTATCGGAGGCCCCTCAGCAGGAGGGATACTCACCACCGCCGTTGTTGCCCTTCTCGAAGGATGGGACCTCGATGATCAAACCGTGATGACCGGAATGATCAATCCTGATGGAAGTATTGGACCTATTGGAGGAATTACCAAAAAAATAGATGCTGCAAACTCCGTTGGTGCCACTCGTTTTCTCATCCCGGAAGGGCAGGGAACCTATACAGAAACTATCTATGAAACCATTCAAACCGCCTGGGGACAACAAGTAGTATCTCATCAAGTTACCAGAAATGTTTCAGATTACGCAGAAGATAACTATGGCATTGAAGTCGTGGAAGTCGCCGATATTAAAGATGTCGTTTATTATTACACCGGATATGAATATGAAGTCGTCTCCTCCAATCAAAGTATTTCCACTGAACAATACATTGATTCCATGAAACCACTGGCAACCAATCTTTTATCACAGGCAAATCAATCCTACCATGATGCAAGCACGGCTTTTGATGAAACCAGTATTCCAAATCGCTTTCCCAGTTACTACCGCAATCAAGTCACTGATTTTTTAAACAACGCTGAAGATGCATTCACTGAATCACAGGATTGGTTCGATCAAGGACTGTATTACACCAGCACCAGTAAATCATTTCAATCCCTGATTAACTCCCGTTTTGTCACCTATGCCTGTGATTATTTCAATAGCAGCAATCAACAAATGTATCTTGATAATTTAATGAATGAAGTGCAACAATACTATTACAACCAAAGTGAACAAGCAAAAAACGCCTCAGTAAATGGAATGATCACATTGCAATGTGTCGGTGCTGCACAAAAAAGAGCAACAGAAGCAGCTCAATATCTGAATAGTGCTCAAAAAGATTATGAAAATGGTGATTTTTTCTCCGCACTCTATGAACTAGCCTTTACTTATCAACGTAGTGAAAGTATTGGTTGGTGGCTGGGGTTAAGTGATTATTTCAATGATACTGGAAGCATCAGTTCAACCCAACTGGAAGATCTTGCCAGCGATTATATTGATGATGCACAGCAATCCATCGTTTACTCTCAAGTTATTCTCCAGGAATTAGGTTCGTCATCATCGCTTCTCACAGATGCAGAACGTATGCTTAATACCGCAAAACAAGATAAAAACAATGGGTATCCAGCTGCTGCATTATTTGAAGCATTAGAAGCCCTATCAAAAGGAAACTTGGCCTTAGAACTCGTAGATGCCACCACCACTGAGAAAATACAAAACAAACTTGATCGAGCCAATGAAAGTGCCAGTGCGAGTATCAGTGAAAGCAGACTGCAAGGAATCGAACCATTACTTGCGGTCAGTTACTATGAATATGCTGAAAGCATGATTGATGATAATGTACAAAATGCCTTGTTTTACTATAAATACAGTGATCTTATACCCGGGGTGCTTACATTTACTGGAAGTTGTGGAACACAGTCATCCCGTTATGTCGGCATACCTGAACCAAAAACATCCTTTTTTAATTTAAATATGAACCAGATTGGTGAATATTTCATCATTTTTGCATTCATCGGAGGATTAGCAGGAATCGCTATTGGCATTATCATTGGAAAACTCTTCAGTAAAGACAAAAAACCAGAAAAAAAGCCATACAATTGGACTCCATATAACATTCAGGATTATCAAGAAAAACGTCCACCACAAGATTATTCCTTCCGTCAGCGGCTCCCAGAGAACATCAATGATTACTTCAATAGAGGAAACCAATATAAATAAAAACAAAAAATCAACCATTTCTTCATTTTTTTTTATTTTTTTACACAAATGAACAAAATTGTGTTAAGTCATCTGATAAAAACGTATCTTTTATTCATCAGATACAAATGAAAATTTTTGAAAAACTAGAAAAAAATATAAGTAAAAAAGATGATTGGGAACATTAGGTGTCTATCACCGATGAGCCCACATTCGAGGAAAAAAAGAATTCTTTTTGTTGATGATGAAACAGATCAACTCTTCTCCGTGGAACAAGTATTAAAACACGCAGATGAATCATTTGAATTTTATGGTGCATCTTCGGGGAAAGAATGTTTTTCTCTCCTAAAAGAAGGACTTCAACCAGATGTAATCCTGCTTGACATCATGATGCCACAAAAAGATGGATGGGAAGTCTATGATCAACTTCGAGATAATCCAAAATGGACCAACATACCAATCATTTTTCTCACCGCCAGAGCCGATCGAATCGCCCATGAAGCAGGAAGTTTCCTTGGAGATGATTACCTCGAAAAACCGGTAAACGAAGAAACACTGGTTGCAAGCATCGAAAAAGTGCTGAAAAACCATCAATAAAAAGAATCAATAATTCAAAAAATAATGTAAAGGGAATAGTGTAAACTTTGTTTCTCTCATAGAATCAAAAAGCAAGAATTCTTGTTGGTAAACTATCCACGAAACAGTAAAAAAACTTGTTTAAGAAAAAACTTGAAAATATATTTTTCCACTTTAAATATTTATAAAACTAAATAAAGCAATAGGACATTTGAAAATCTGTTATACTTTGGTGATATCATGAAGGGTTACACATCGTCAACGCTGCATTTTGACACTATTTTGAATGAAGTAGTTTCAACACATCATTACCACGCTTCAAAGCCCGACATTCAACCATATTAAGAGAAGGATCTTCTCTTTTTGAATCAACATAGGCTAAGATTTGTTTTTTCAGCGTGAATATTTGACGGGTCTTATTTTTATTATTTAATGGTTTTTCCCCCTGCAGTTTTTGTCCTCCTTCCAAACCCCCCTCAGGAAAATACCAATCTTTAAACCAAGTGCAACCACTCTGAAACAATAAAAAACCAAGCCGCGTCAACGGTGAAGGAATATTAAGCATAAGAGCTTTTGCTGTTTCCATATCAGAATCATAGGAAACAAAAATCTTACCAGCAGATGAAAGATGCTGGCAACATAAATCAATCAGTTTTTTTTCAATGTTAGAGTTATAGTAAGAAAAATCAATCTGATCCTTTGCTGTTTTAAATGAATGTGGATAGGTGATTTCAATCCACGGGCGATACCAAGGTTTCATTCCCGTGAAAAGGACAAGATCTAATAAAGCTATTTCAACAGACTCAGAATTAAGCCAAACAGTTGTTTTCTTCTCAGTTTTACTTCGTGCAAAGGAAATATTACGACAAAAAATTGTTGTATTATCCACAGGTATACCCGTTGACAACATCTGTATTAATTCTTTAAACAAAATCTTTCCACCTACTGATCTAGTTAAAAACATCGCTTCAACTACTTGTTTGATTGATTTCTAAGTTTATATCCAACAATTATTATTGTAATATCATACATAATTTTTTCCTTGGAAACATACTTTCTGAAAGAAAACATACCCTAATTCTTAAACAAGGGAGGATAGTTAAATCAAAAAATGAGGAAAAAATCCAAATAAAACCAGAGTCTTATCCCTCTAAGATGAAACCTGCCAAAGGAACCCTCAACGGAAATAGCGTTATCGTAACTAATACAAAGGATGTCGGTCGATTATACACAAAAAGCAGGTTTGGCACACCACAATCTGATAACCTGTTACATCTCTCTTTAATCGAAGCAGCATTTCTCTTAGACGAAAAAAAACTACTTGTTTTTCAAAATAACAAAAAAATATCATTTGAACAACTCATCACCCGTGCAGCAAAAAAAGATCCAACATTTGAAACAACATTTATTATCTTTCAAAATCTAAGAAATAGAGGACAACAGATTACACTATACAAAGAAACTGATGATTTTACATTCAACTTATTTAAAAAAACAGATGGAGAAACAGAGAAACAATGCCTCATTAAAGCGTTTTCAGAACGAGCGATTCCCTCACTAACCACCTTCAGACATCTTATTACACAGGCTAACAAACAAGATGCAGAAGCATGGATTGCTATCGCCGATGAAGAAGGCGATGTGACCTACTACCTGCTCTCAGAAATAGATTTACATGGCATCATAAACGCACAAGATTATCCCCCAACAAAAGGATTGTTATTGCAAGATCGAGTTATTGTGTTTGATGAACACCGGGCTCAATTGCTTCATCAAAAGGAATTCTTTGGAAAACCATTCGGCAATGGACTACAGATCTCACTGGTTGAAGCAGCATATTTAATCAATCAACAGAATCTTTCCATAATTGATCCGGAAACGAAAAATAATGTGGAGAAAACACAATTACTTACTCTTTTTTCTCAACAGCAACCAGACATTGAACTACGCATTACTCTCTTCAATGATTTAAAACAAAGAGGAATGCTAGTGAAAACCGGGTTTAAATTTGGCACTCATTTCCGAGCATACACCCAATCACCAAACAAAGGCCATGCTGAATACCTCATCCATGGGATAACAGATTCTTTTTCTGCTTCCTGGCCCGAGATAAGTCGAGCGATACGGCTTGCCCACTCTGTCAACAAAACATTTGCCTTTGCAATTAAGAAAACAAACAGCGATAAGATTCACTATATTTCCTTAAGCAGACTGCGGCCATAACTATATATAATCAAAGAGAAATAGAAGGATGATAAACAGGTTTTTGGGAGAAGGAAAGCATGTTAAAAATACGATGGCACGGTCATTCATGTTTTGAAATCACCAATAGATCAACTATTGTTACAGACCCGCATGATGGAAAATCAATTGGGATACCAACACCAATTGTTCTTGCTGATATTATTTTGGTTTCACATGATCACTATGATCATAACAGTGTAAAAACCGTTGAAAAAGAAACAACAAAAATCATCACTGAACCTAGAAAAAGACAAATCGATGATGTATCTATCAAGGGATTTACCAGTTTTCATGATCAACACCAGGGAACAAAACGAGGAGAAAACATCATGTATCGATGTATCATCGATGATGTAACCTTCTGCCATCTCGGAGACCTTGGTCACATTCTGGATGAAAAAACAATCAAAAAAATTGGGGAGATTGATGTTCTTTTTATCCCTGTTGGAGGGACATATACGCTAGATGCAAAAAAAGCATGGACGGTAATCCATCAAATTAAACCAACTATTGTCATCCCGATGCATTACAAAATAGAAGGATTATCCCTCCCTATTGCTACTGTTGATCAATTCTTGGATCACACCGAGGAGTATAGAATCATTAAAGTAGGAAATGAAATCGATATCGAAAAAGAAGAAATACCCGAGGAATCAGAACTCTGGGTGTTCACACTCTAACCAATTTAATCAAATACTTCAGGGTTTACACAATTTGGTGGAATCTCTCCCTTTAATCCTGCGATCATGTTTTCTGCTGCCATAGTAGCCATTTTTGAGCGGGTTTCAAACGTCGCAGACCCAATATGAGGCTGCAAGACCACATTATCCAGTTTTTTCAATGCAGTTGGAACCATTGGTTCCTGTTCATAGACATCAAGACCTGCGCCAAAAATCCACTTTTTTTGCAAAGCTTTAATCAAGGATTGTTCATCCACAATGGGTCCACGAGATGTATTAATTAATATTGCCGTTTCCTTCATTAGCTGCAATTCTTTTTCACTAATGATATGTCTTGTTTCATCAAACAGGGGAAGATGAAGGCTAACGACATCAGCTTTTTTTAACACCTCTTCTAAGGATGATTTTGTCGCATGTAACTTTTGTTCCAAGGTCTCATTTTTGTTTTTATCAACATACATCACATTCATATCAAAACCCTTGCTTTTCAATGCAACAGCTGTGCCAATTCGACCTGCACCAATGATACCTAGTGTTTTCCCAGTAAGATCCATCCCCAGTAAAAGCAAGGGATCCCAACCAGCAAAATGACCATCACGAGTGAATCGATCACCTTCAGCGATACGACGGGCTACTGCAAAAATCAATGACCAAGTAAGCTCTGCAGTGGTATCAGTTAAGACACCAGGAGTATTACTTACCGGTATCCCTCTTTCAGTTGCTGCTTTAACATCTACATTATTGAACCCAACTGCATAATTTGCGATCATCTTCAATTTTGGTTCAGCCTCAATAATTTCCCTATCAATTGTATCAGTAAGAAGACAGAGAAGCCCATCTTTATCCTTTACACCATTCAAAATCTCTTGTTTGGTCAACACTTGATTCTGTGGATTTACCTCAATATCATGATGTTTTTTGAGTAAATCAAGACCAGATTCTGGAATTTTACGGGTAACAAAAACCTTCATAAATAATCAACCTCCACTAAAGTATCACAAATAGAACATCATTTTTTTGTTTGAAAAGCTTACGGATATAAAAGAAACCCGTATTTTCCTGGAAAAAAATAGTATTCATTCAAACATCATAAATGGAATGAATAAGCTTGGTCAATACTTGATTTAGAAATACATCGCAACCTTTTTTTCTGCCTAATTGCACAAATTTTGCATTAATTGAATCAATCTCTGTTTTCGATTTTTTCTGCACACTTTGAAACATCGATGAATGATTATCACTAGTTTTTTCGATTACCTGACGTGTTTCATCAATCATATTTGAAGAAGAAAAATCAAAGCCTTGTGCTTGGGCAATAGCTGTTGATTCCAAACAAATCTTGTCAACAAGATGAGCTAACACCGGGTTTTGCAATAGATAGCCGTTGGAACACTGAAAAAAAGCAGTCAACGGATTAATACTTGCGTTGATAATTGCTTTTTTAACTATATCTTTTACAATATGATCACTAACTGAGGTTTTTATTCCTGCTGCATTACAACTATCAACAATATTTTGAATTCTTGGTGTTTTTTCTCCAGATATTTCACCAAAACAAGTTTTTCCCCCCCCCGTATGCTTAATAACACCCGGTTTTACATAAAGTGACCCATGGGTTGTAATTCCAGCGGTAATTTGATTTTCTGAAACATATTCCTTTAATATATCGATATTACCAAGACCATTTTGAAAACTAACAACCAGGGTGTCTTTACCAATCAAGGATAACGCATCTTTAATTGCTCGTTCTGTGTCAAAAGATTTTACGGTAAGTAAAAGCACATCGGGAACAAAGGAAACATCATCAATACAAGACACTGCATCTACCATTGTATGAAGCGAGGTTTTTCCTTTGATAAAAAGACCGTTTTTTTGAATTGCAGTTATATGATTCTTTCGACCAATTAACAACACCTCGTTTTTTGTTGAGAGAAGCCCACCAAAAAGAGAGCCAATTGCACCAGCTCCAAACACCACAATCTTCATCATCACACCCCCAGAAGCTTACATTGCCTTTTGATTTCCTGCTTAGTCAAGGTAATCAATGGATGAAGCAATGGAACAGCAAGATCCTTCTTTAATTGTTGTAGATGATCCATTACGTTCTTAATTCCATCATCCAAAGAATCGCCAACACAAACAGCTATGCACCTATACTGTTTAATGATTTCATTGATCTGATTTATATCCTCATTTTGTGCATCAAATAAAAGGATAGGTGCTTTGATAAACCAGTTTGAAATAAAATCCTCTGTATCTTTTTTCTGTTTTTCAGAATCAACCAAAAAAATAATTGATACCCCTCGTTTCAACAGATACCAGGAAGCAAGCAATGATTGCTTTGAATCAACATAAGAAAGAACTAAGCCTTGAGTACCTACGGGCATACCACCAGGACCCCGGATTTTTTCAGTAAATAAAAAGGTTTTATCATTTCGTATCTCGATAAAAAACTCAAAATCAGGATTAGTTAAATCAACCATTAACGGAAAACGTGTATCTAAAAACCCGCCAACTTCGTTAGCTACATCCTGACTGGTGAACTCATGATCACCGCTTCGTCGCACACGTAAAGCAAATGTTTTCTCATCAGTAATCAATTGATGAAACAATGTTTCTGCAACAGTTTCAATGGAGGAAATCGTTGCTTTTGTTTGAAACACTGGGCTAAACGAGGTGATACCAAAAATTTTCGGTAAAACTGCTTTTGCCTTATCCATATCATCCGTAAAAATATAGATTCTTCCAAAACTCCAGCGAACAGCACAAGAAATATCAGTATTAACAAATGCAAACTGAATGTTACTAACTAATCGTTGTTCAAAACGTTTTCTTGTTTCCTTTCCCTTTAATGCGATTTCACCATACCGAACAAGAAGACAATCAGGTTTCACAATCCACCAAAGCAGTATAATATTACATTAATATTTTGTAGCAAAACAGCCAAAGAGATAAAGATCATAGTAATTCTTATATAATTAAGAAGTTATTATATTAATAGATAGTTATGAACAAAAGGAGGGTTATCACCTATCTCATCCTGTTTATGCTTTTGTTTCAAGCAATGGTTTTTTCAGCAACTGCCTGCAAAGACATCATTGCATGTGGTGATGCAACTGCAGGTGACTACAACCTTTTATTAAAAGTTCGTGATCCAAGCAGACCAGGTTATCAAGTTCTCTGGACAATCCCCAAAGGATATCAATACACCTATCCACTCCCATGGACTGGGATTCCTACCCCTCATTTTACTAGTCATAAATACATTGGTGTTGCTTCAAAAGATGATGTGCCGCCATCCATTTTTAAACCAGGGATGTGTCTTACCGATGCAGGTATTGCTTTTGGTGACGCAGATTCGCTCTCCGGTTGGGTGAACCCCAGTAAACATGCTTGGGATGATTTTGATTGGATACGATATAGCTGCGAACGAGCAGATAGCACTGATGAAGCAGTTCACTTTCTAACTACCAAAGCAGTTGATTTGCTCCATGCCCCTGGCGTCTCTGAAAATCTTTTTGTGGTTGGCCCAGACAAAGGATATCTCATCGAAGCTGATGCCTTTCGATATCATATCAAAAAAATAATTGATGGTGTGGATGTGATTTCAAATTATCCAAGGGAACTCTGGAAAACACAATGGAAGGAATCTCGACTCATTGCATCCTCATTTGATGCTGAAAACGAAAAAACCCTCAGCAGAGGAGGAAGTATACGGCTACAATCACTATGCGGGATACGAATCAAACATATAGGATCTGATTTTATCACCGCTACCCAAATTCCTTTTTTCACAGATGTTGTCTATCGAAACGGGCGGAAAAAATTTTTTACTCCACCAGTGACCATCTCTGTTAATGAACGGAAGACCGTTGGTGATTTCAGTGTCACACTGAAAGAAATCAATAATGAAAATGCAACGATTCATATCGAAACCAAAGTAAAAGCCTGGCATGATGAAATGACTGAGATCATCAACCACCAATATGGCAACATAAAACCTCAAACTCTCATGAGTTGGTCTCGATTACAAAGTGATGATCTTGATGGTCTCCGAGGAATGTGTCAACCAAACATGAAATATGAAGGCACAGCCATCTATAAAATACCCAATGAATACTATGCAACATTAAGTGGGGGCTGGTTCTCACCGAATCATGCAACCGCAAGTATCTATGTGCCATTTCATATATGTAATAATGATATTTTTAATCCCTACAGCACAGGGGAAGCAGCAATACTTTGCTCTAAACTCTCAAATCATTATGGAAATCGACTTGTTTCAGCTATTGAAAAAACAGAAACTGTGTTTTTAACAGAGACATATCTAACTGAACAATGGGCAAAAAATCATATGCATACTTCATCAAACGTGGCAAAAGTAGTCACTCTTTCAGATGTTTTCATTCAAAAACAAGCCTATTTCATGCAACGATTATTTGAAAAAATAATGCAATATCCTGAAACAGAACAACAATATCTAAACATAATTTCTTCAATGTGGCAGGAAAATTTTGCACAAACACTCCCTAACATCAAAGAATCATTAATCACCCTTTCTGAAATACCCGAGTCATCAGATATTCAAAACCATCTTGAAACCATTGCATTATCCATTGTCAAAGGACAAATTGAAAAAAATATTGCCATTGGAGTAGATACCTCTGAAATGATGGCTGAATATGAACAAGGTAAACAATTCATTAAAAACGGCCAATATGAAAAAGGATTTGATCTGTTAGAAACAGCATATTCCTCCTACACTGATTTCTTTTACAATCAAGAAGAATCGCACAATCAACAGCAAGATGAAGATGAAAGCAGGAATCCCTTGCCATTATTTGATTTCTTAAACCAACTCCTCCCGTTATCACCAATTTCATCTTAAATCGTCTTTTAAGCAATAGAAATCTACACTGTTAAAACAGATAAGTTTATAGGAAAAGTAAACTGACTGCCATGATAAACATACCAAAAATAAGACCTAAGATAACACAATGACCGTGACCATATCGATGTGCCGTTGGAAGGAGTTCATCAGCAGAGATATAGACCATGATCCCTGCGATAAACGCAAGTAAAAATGAGAGGGTCCAATCGGAGATGAAGGGAAGTAAAATTAGAAAACCAATCACGGCACCCAAAGGTTCTGAAAAACCAGAAAAAAAGGAGTACATAAATGCCTTTTTTTTATCCTTTGTTGCATAAAAAATCGGGATGGATACACTGATTCCCTCAGGAATATTATGAAGAGCGATAGCAAAGGTGATCAGAATCCCCAGTTTCACATCAACTAATGCTGAACCAAAGGTAGCAATGCCCTCTGGGAAATTATGAATGGCGATAGCAAGTGCTGTGAACAATCCCACCCTCATTAGTTTCTGATCTGTTTCTGGTTTTTCATCGCTGAAATCATCATAATGATGTGGGTTTTCAATGTCAGGGATGAAAACATCAATAATACCAATAATGATAATACCAGCAAAAAAGGCATAGATTCCCCAAAGTTTGCCAACAACTGAAAATGCTTCAGGGAGAAGTTCTACAAAAGAAATATACAACATCACTCCCGCTGAGAGACCAAGAGTAAAACAGAGATACTTTACATTTGGTTTTTTAATAAAAAAAGCAATAGTGCTACCAATACCTGTGGAAAGACCTGCGATTAATGTCAGCAGTAAGGCAATGGCGACATTGGCATCTCCATTCATCATTTATTGCCCCTTGGAGGAAGATATACCTTTTTTATACGAAAGACAAAAAAGGAATGTTACTAATATATTATTGCTTGTATATTATTTTTAGTTTTTGTTTTCCTGCATCAATCCCAAAAAGAAAAGTAAATTCACTTGCATGTATCTGAGCAAAAATCAATTATTA
>CAZVKY010000027.1:0-20373 GCA_964627915.1 uncultured Thermoplasmatales archaeon | reverse complement strand
TAATAAACACATTTTTTTTGTCATATCAATTTGCTATATTTCCTGTTTGTTTGATTGTAGTATGGATTAAAAAAACAAGAAAAATCGGTAACTTTATTGACACTTTTTAATATCAGAATTATAACTAGAAAAGAAAAGTAAGATGAGTTTTTAAAAAAAAGGAAAAAGGTATGGTCTTCTTAAGTTACATACCTACATTAAAACCTGTGCAGACACCGAGAACCAAGGTGAGACCAAGATCGTTTGGTTCACTCATATAAAGCAAAATTCCATCTCTGAAATTAACCTGCTTTAGGATGGCAATACCAGAATCTTTGAGTATTAACCCCCGATCGTAATATGCTAGTGCCAATGCCTTTGCAGATACTCTATTCCCAAGTTTTTGGGGATTCGTGATGTAACCTGCGACAAAAGTAACACCGATTAATGAATTCGTTTCAGCATCATCAGTATCTATAGTTGTTTCTTCCATGGTTTGCTGTCCCACGGCAAGTGGAACGGCTGAAAGCATAATTATTCCAAGAAAGAGACCAATCAATTTCTTTTTCATTTGCTTACCTCACATTTATATATTTATATTAAATAGTGGTTTTTCTATTTAAATAATTTTTCGGTCAGAATTAAGTAAGAGTTTTGAAACGGTGATACCATATCGAAAAAGATGAAAGGAAGCTACGTTCTTCTCAGTTATCTATGTGAAAGGAAAAAGATAATCATTGGGAAACTAGGCAGGATCGAATTTAATTCTGGATGGTATGCTTATGTTGGTTCGGCACTTAACAGTCTTCCGGGTAGAATCAACCGACATCTTCGAAATAATAAAAAGTTTCATTGGCATATCGATTACTTTCTTCAACATGCCACCATTAAAGCGGTATATTACAAAGAGAACATAAAACGTGAAGAATGTATGATAGCCACAGAATTTTCAAAGCATTGCAACCAGATAACAGACTTTGGTTGCAGTGATTGTGGCTGCCAGAGTCATTTTTTTTATGCATCAAAAAAACAATTATTGCATATAATAGATCATTTTGAAATGATTGAATATTCAAAGGAAAACACTTAAAACAAATCATGTTTTATAGAATCATTGTGGAAGGCATATGGTTGCCATAGTGTACAGCACTATTAATGATATAAAAGATGCAAGAAAAATTGCTCATATACTTGTGGAAGAACAAATCGTTGCCTGTGTCAATATCATTCCCGGCATGGAATCAGTGTACAAATGGAAAGCAGAAGTGAAGCATGAAGATGAAATCATAATGCTTGCAAAGACCGTTGATAGCAATGTAAAAAAAACCATTCAACGCATCAAACAACTCCATCCTTATGAAATACCAAGCATTATCGTGCTTCCCATCATAGGCGGAGTGAAAGACTATCTAGATTACATACATCGAGAAACATCATGAAAGTCGTCGTTTTAGTTTCAAGTGGCATTGATTCACCCGTTGCTGTAAGATTCATCTCAGAATATGCTGAAGAACTTTTTCTTGTGCATGCAGATATCAAACCCTATGCAGATAATCAAGAAACAAAAACATTTCTATCTATCGCTCAGCATCTTTCAACGATTATGCAACGTCCAATAACGACTTTCACTGTATCCCATGGACAAGCATTAAAGAGCTATTCGAACAAAGCAAATAAACGTTACACCTGTATTTTCTGTAAACGGATGCTTCTTCGATATGCTGATGAGATCGCGAAAAGAAAAGGAGCCAATGCCCTTGTAATGGGTGATTCTCTTGGCCAAGTTGCTTCTCAAACATTGCAGAACATCCGAGTCATAGATGCAGTCACAACATATCCTATTCTTCGGCCATTACTTGGTTTAGACAAAGAAGACATTATTTATCATGCAAAAAAGATGGGGACGTTTGCTCTTTCCACAACACAAATGAAATCCTGTCAAGCAGTTCCTAATAAGCCTGCAACGCAAGCAAAATTAAATGCTATTATTGCTGAAGAAAAAAAAATCGATATTGACCAAATAACAACAAATGCTATGAACAATGCAAAAAAAATTACTTTCAATTAAAAGAAAAAAGAATGAATCTAAAAAAATTTAAGTACAATTTGTATTAAAAAATCTAGAATTCATTCAGCATTAGGAGGAAATATTCATGTTTAAAAAAAGGATGATGATTATCATTCTCTGTATCTTATTTTGTTTAACGAATGTTTATGCAGAAACGTATCATGAATATATGGGATCAGATACATCTGAGGATGGAATACAGCTTAATTATTTTTCAGTCGAAGGAACGAATGAATTGATTGTTGGCTCCCAGCTTTATATAAATTTCACCATCCAAAATGGTAATGATGATGAAATACAGAATTTTGTAACATCTCTGGCAACTAAACGACCAAACGGAACCATTATTCATACCCCAATCACTATGGAAGAAACAGTTAATCCTCTGGAAAAAATCATCGTCAATACAACAATTAAGCTAAATGAATCTGGATCATGGGGTATCTGGCCATCATATGAATTCTATACTTCTTCAGTTGCCACCGCCCCAATAAAAATAACGGGTCCTGACCACTGGCAATCATATAATTGCACAATAGAAGAAGGAAAAGCAGATTTAATGATTTCAGAGGTAAACTGTGACTGGGAAAACAAAAAAATAGCAGTTGTAATAGAAAACAGTGGACAGGTTAATGTAACCGAAGATTTTGGCTTAGCGTTATTTGTTAATAATGAAAAAAAATTGGAGGAAACAATTTCCTCTTCTGTACCTGCAAAAAAACAAATTACTGAATATCTTGATGCAGTAAACATTCTCTATGGAAACAGTGTTGATATTACTATTCAAATCGACATCTTCAATGAAATAGAAGAGAAAAATGAGAGAAATAATGAATACCAGATAGACTGTGCTCCATCCATAGATAACACTCCTCCTGTTTTTATCACGGAACCGACAGTTGTCAATATCACTGAATCTACTGTGTTCATCAACTGGAAAACAGATGAAACGAGCAATGGGACCGTGAAATATAGTCAAAAACTAGGTATCTATGAACAGAAGGTTGAAACAGATGATTTTAATATTGAACACTCAGTGACTCTTGAGAATTTGAAAACAGATACCATTTATCATGCCCAGGTTGAAGTATGGGATCAATATGGTAATAAGAATTCGAGCAATTCCTTTTTCTTTACAACAAAAACAAAAAAAGATGCTGATCTACCAACGGTTCAATTACCATCCATTGGAAAAATTAGTGGACCCATTACAATCAACGTAAATGCCTCTGATAAATCAGGAATCGATCATGTTTCATTTACTATAAACGGTGACCATATGTATACTGCCTATTCTCCACCATATTATTGTTATTTCAATGGTGAGGAGTATGAAGATGGAACTTATGATTTAAAAGTAGATGTTGTTGATAAAACCGGGAACAGTAATCTGTTCCATAAAGATCTTATTGTACAACATTCCATCCCAAAAGTGGATATTGATGGTTTTCCAAATGTTACCATTCTTTCTCCTGAAGCTAATGTAGAATATTTTGGTAACATTATGATCGATGCTCTCATTGATCATACTGAACCAATTGATAGGGTGGAATTCTATATTGATGGTAGTTTATGGCATATTTCTTATGGTTACTCACAGGGTGAAGTTGTTGATCCCTGGGGAAACAGAATTCCAATTGTGGGAGATTCTTTACCGCGCCCTTTCAATAAATCATTTCAATGGTATCTGAAATCTTTAGAAGAAATTTCTACATTGCAAAACACCCTTATTGAAAACAAAAGTACATTGATTGAAGTAAAAGCATATGATGCTTACGGTGTGAAGGGAAACGATGCAATAACGGTGTATCATACATGGGAAGCAGCCCGCACACCATCATTAGAAATTCAACGAGAAGTATCCCGGGTTGATAATTACCTTGTCATGAATGTTACTGTTTATAATCATGGATTTGGCAGTGCTGAAATGGTGAGTCTAACAGATAAACACTATGGTTTTCAGGTAGGAAACCTAATTTCATCAAGTCAACCAGCTAATTATGAGATTTCAAATGTTAGCTATAACATACAAGGTTCCTCATCAGGTGTATCAATAAGAAAACCAATTGAAACAGTGACCATTCATCTCAATAATAATTTATCTGGGATGAATCAATGGAGTTTCTCCTATGAACTCTTCCCATTATTTACCAATAACATGCAATACAATTGGTTTGAAATAGCAGCATATAGTCAACTCAATTATAACGGAAAAACAGAGTATATACAAAACCCCTATGAACCATCATTACATTGGACTGAACAAACGGTTTACTCAGCATTTGAACAAGCAGATTATTTGATTGTTACCAATCCAATGCATTTATATAATCTTAACCCCGACACTGAAAATGTAAACGAATTACTCTTTACAATCACAGAGTTAGCTAGAGAGAAAAAGGGAGCAATTGGATATATTTTATTTGATTTAACTGCAAGTGATATTCATAGTGAAATAAATAGTTGGGGGAAGAATTATCTCAACCAATCATGGAAATCACAGGGGTATCTTCTTATTGTAGGAGAAACCGAGATAATACCATCGTTTACTGCTCATTGGAACTTTGATTTTGACACTGATGATGAAACCATATATTGCACGGATTACCCTTACGCAAATACCAAAGGAAAAACGATTATGCCCGAATTACACATCGGGCGAATAATCGGTAATACCTGCATCAATCTTACCAGGCCATTACAAGCAAGTCTTGATGTGCATTATGGAACAGCATTATTCAAACGAGGATATGAAACAGATGCAAAAGCATTATGTCTTAGTGGTGGTGGAAACGGAGAGGGAACCTTTTGGTCTCATGTCAATAATGTTGCATCAATGCTAACTTCAGCCGGTTATCAAACAATCTCGCTAAGAGAAGCAATTTATGGGGATAGAATGTTTAATGAATTATGTGCTAATAGTAATAATCAAAGTGTGATTTATTACAGGAATCATGGAAACACCAATGGACATTCATGGACGGATGTTATAACAAGTTATACCTACACCACCATACCTATCAATAATATATCATTTGGACTTACCCATCCATTAGTATTTGCCTGTTGTTGCTGTGCAGGTCAATATGAGGATAATCCCAACTATGATCCCGGAGGGGAAAAAGGAATCGCTGAAGGATTTTTTGATCAGGGTGCAGGAATCTATATTGGTTCAACTGAGCTTTCCGCCCGAAATCTCAATGGAGTATATTCAAGGGATTTCTTTAGACGTTGGACAGATAATCCTGGAAAAACAATTGCTCAAGCCTGGAAGGAAACAAGAAGAAAAGCAGCAGATGAATGGTGGTATGAAAACGATCGATTCTGGTCTGCTGAATATCAATTTTATGGAGATCCAAAGTTTGGAGAGTGAATCTTTTGAAAATGTATAGAACGATGTTGATTTTGATTCTGCTGCTCTTTCTGATGCTTTCAGTTCATGCAGAAACAATTGAAGTCGATATACCGGTTTATGATGTTACTGAATCAGATGGATATGATGTTATTTCTATTCCAAATGGGAGTAGTATCTCAATACCAGGATATCCTATCATTCCCTACTATATCGTTCATTCATGGCATTCAACTGAATATGAAATACAGGATATTACCCTGATAGAAAAATCTGGATTACTTGAACAAAAAGGCTTAGATATAAAACAGTATGAATTACAATGGGGATCAGACACTAATGAAACCATTTCGGAAAATGTATCAGCAGGATGGTTCCCAGATCAAGAATTCATCTGGCGTACTGATGAAAATACAAACGATACTACAACTCTTTCTCTGCTCATATTTCCTTTTTTTTATAATACAACATCACAGGAATCGAAATTTTACAGTCATTATCGATTTCAAGTGAACTATGTTCATTCAACGGTGAAGATTGCATCCTTTTACACGGATCAGAATGTGTTTGATTTAAATGAAAATGTGACAGTTAACCTAGAAATACAGAGTAGTGATGAACAACAACGTGACCTCATTATTTCTGGGGAGGTAAAACGAAATGGAAAACACATTGATTACCTTACCTTAAAGGAACTAAAAGATTTTCAGACGATGGGGGGAGTATCCATTAATTGGGATGCTCAAGATGCTAATTGGGGACTATATGAACTGTTTGTGCAAATCCAGGATAAAGATGGCAGAATTTATGATCGAGATGTCGTTTCTTTTGCCCTGGGTGAACCAACTATCAATATAACAGACCTGGTTGTGAATAATAATTTTACCATCGGCGACACTATCCATTTTTCTGCACAAATTGAAAACACAGGAGATATCACACTTTCAGGTACTTGCATTGTAGAAATTCACTCATCTGAGGAGATACTTGAAACATTCCAGTTTCCATTTAAAAATCTTAGTGCTCAAAAAAAAGAAATATTTGAATCTAAATGGGATAGTTCATCAGCTATTTCAAATGAATCTTATTCGCTCATAGGATATGTTATCCATGCCGGAGGAGTATCTCAAATAGCAAAATGTGAAATGAACCCTCAGGAAAAAAACAAAAATCAAACGCCAGGCTTTGAGTATGTAATACTATTACTTATTATCGTAGGATTTCTTAAGAAACTAATCAGTTGACCTTGGATTTAATAAGCTACGTATAATTTCTTTTCTCACCTTGTTATGTTTCATATTTTTTTTCGATATTTCCTATAAAAAAATATCATTTTTTTATGGTTTTTTTAGCCATGACATAGTTTTAAATATGAAATTCTACATTCATTTTTTTTGCTTGGTTCGCTGGGATTTTTTGTCCGTTGAAACGTCGTTTTTTAAGTAAATGGAAAAGTATAATAACCCCCAAAAACATACTATATAGTGTGGTAAGAGTATCAAGATATACAACATATAGTATATCTTGTAAGGATTGTGAACGGGATGCAATGTCCATATTGTCAGCATGAAAACACCAAAGTCACCGATTCTCGAGAAACGGGCGTTTATTCAATACGCAGACGCCGAGAATGCCTTGAGTGCCATCGTCGATTCACCACCTACGAACACATTGAAATGAGCCCCGTCTACATCATTAAAAAAGATGGGCGACGAGAAAAATATGACAAAACAAAAATCCAAAATGGTGTAGCAAAAGCTCTGGAAAAAAGACCCATCAGCCATGATCAAATGGAAACCATGATCGATGCCATCGAAGAAAAAATCAGACAACAAGGCAAAGAAGAAATCGAAAGCACCAGAATCGGAGAATTTGTGATGGAAGAACTACAAAAACTGGATCAAGTCGCCTACATCCGCTTTGCATCAGTATATCGATCCTTTGCTGACATCACCCTCTTTGAAAAAGAAGTTCAAAAACTCACCCAAAAAACAAGAGAGGAAGAAAAAAATGATTAGGAAGATAAAAAAACGAAACGGAAAAGTAGATGATTTCAATCCATTCCGCATCACCAATGCGATATGGAAAGCTGCCCAAGCCGTAGGAGGAAAAGATCATAGACGGGCCAGTGAAATCACCGAAAGCGTCCTAAAAGAAATAGAACAGAATCTGAAACCTGGAGAAATACCAACCGTTGAACAAGTGCAAGACACCGTAGAAAAAGTGCTCATTGAAGAAGGCCATGCAAAAACAGCAAAGGCCTATATTTTGTATCGTCATCAACATGAAGACATCAGGGAAATCGGTGGGTTACTCAAAGACATCGATGTAGTTGATGGATATCTATCCATGATGGATTGGAAGGTCAATGAGAACAGTAACATGAGTTACTCCTTACAAGGACTGAATGTTTATGCCACTGAAAACATCATCTCTCATTATTGGTTAAATAAGATTTATCCGCCGGAGATCGGAGAAGCTCATAGTAAGGGAGATTTTCATGTGCACGATCTTGGCACACTTGGAGCATACACGTATTATGGCCGGGAAACCGTGATTGCTAAAATCAATGGAAATGTGCAGGTTATTTCATTTCAAGATCTTTATGAAAAACTCAATCTTTACGAGAAATTATTATCTAAAAAAGATGATGCCTATGCGAAGTATCCTAATGATGTACAAGTCCTTGATAAAAATGGTTGGACCAATGTTACACGGGTAGTAAAAAAAGCGAAGAATAAATCAATGCATTTCATTAAAAACGAAGGTGGAAGATCAGTTATTGTCACCGAAGATCATCCAATGGTCCTTGGACCTGAAATGTTCAAACCAGCTCAACGGATTAATGAGGAAACTGATAAGTTATTAACCGTTGATGTTAACAATCTATTAAAAAATGAGTCCTTGTTTTATAAAAAAGAAGTAAACATCGCTGAAGAATTAATCAGAAATGATGTCACTGATTTCTGGATAGATGGACTTCCATATGAAGAATTTTTAACATACAATACTGAAGTTCCTGATCAGGCAATCATTTCAACGTCAAATAATGCTCATGATCTGTCAAATACCTTAGCATTAACTGAAGATTTAGGGTATTTCGTTGGTTTTTATATTGCTGAAGGATGGATGGAGCCACATCGTGTTTCTATAAAACAAAAAGATACTGTTGAAAATAAACAAATCATCAATCGATTAAAACAAGCTGCTTACCAATTTGGTTGCAGGCCGTATCTTAAAACCGAAGATGGGCATATTACCTTACAAATCGCAAATTCTACATTTACGAATTACGTAATGGATACTATCTTTGATATCAAGGGAATTAGTAAAGAAAAAAGATTACCTGCTAACATCTTACAATATAACAAGGATTTCGTTCAAGGTGTTATTGCTGGAATAATTGATGGTGATGGATCAGTTACCACGTCTCAAACAAGTATTGTGTTACGCACTGCTCCTCGAACCTTACTTGAACAAATGTCAGTTGTGTTAAACCTTGTTGGATTTACGGTCCGAGATCGAAATCTTGAAGGAGTGGGATCTACTAGGGCCTATAATGAAAGATTGATCACTCAGCATTATCCACTTTATGGCATGAGTTTTAGAACACTTGAACACTCGATTCCTTCTGTTAAATATCAATCTGCTACTATTTCAACAAAAGCATGGCGAGCAGAGGGATCAGGTTGGCACAAAGTATTGAATAATCAGCAAACAGAGATTCCAGATGAGTATATTTATGATATCACCACAGAATCTCATACGCTTGCGGTTAATGGCATGTGGAATCATAATTGTGTAGGCTGGGATTTACAAGATATTTTGATGAAAGGATTCAAGGGTGTTTCAGGAAAAATCGAAAGCAAACCAGCAAAACATTTTGGCACGGCATTGATGCAAATAGTGAATTATTTGTACACGCTTCAAGGAGAAGCAGCTGGTGCACAAGCCCTTTCAAACTTTGACACGTTGCTTGCTCCTTTCATTAGATCTGATGATCTTACCTATGCGCAAGTGAAACAAGAAATGCAGAAATTCATGTATAACATGAATGTGCCGACTCGTGTTGGATTTCAAAGTCCATTTACCAATATCACTCTTGATCTCACGGTTCCGTCATATATGAAGGATGAACCCGTAATTATTGGCGGTCAACCTCAAGAAACAAGTTACAAGGAATATCAAGAAGAAATGGTTATGATCAATCAAGCATTCGCTGAGATCATGATTGAGGGTGATGCCCAGGGTAGACCATTTACGTTTCCTATTCCAACATATAATATCACAAAGGATTTTGACTGGGAGAACGAAAAACTTGATTCACTTTGGGAGATGACCGCAAAATATGGAATTCCATATTTTTCCAATTTCATCAATAGTAATATGTCTCCTGAAGACGCTCGGAGTATGTGTTGCCGGCTTCGATTGGATAATAGGGAACTAAGGAAACGAGGCGGCGGATTATTTGGTGCGAATCCAAAAACCGGATCCATTGGTGTTGTCACTATTAATCTTCCTCGTATTGGTTATCTTGCGCGGGATGAAAAAGATTTTTTCAATCGATTAGATGAAATGATGGATTTAGCAAAAGAAAGCTTGATTATCAAACGAGAGGTCATTGAAAATCTTACTGAAACTGGCTTACATCCGTATTCCAGATTTTATCTAGCAGATATCAAAAAAGCATATGGTCAATTCTGGAAGAATCATTTTTCAACAATTGGCCTTATCGGGATGAATGATGCCTTGCTTAATTTTATGAATAAAAGCATTGGTGATCCTGAAGGAGAGAAGTTTGCTGAAAAAGTAATGGATCATATGCGTGATAGAATCTCTGATTACCAGGAGGAAACCGGCAGTATTTTTAATCTAGAGGCAACACCAGCTGAAGGAGCAAGTTATCGGATGGCTCGTATCGATAAAAAAACATATCCGGATATTAGAGTGTATAATCAGGAGAATTACCGGCGGAATGGTGATAGAGACGTGGAACCGTATTATACGAATTCCACACAGCTTCCAGTTGGGTTTACCACAGATGTGTTTAAGGCATTAGATTTACAGGATGGATTGCAAACCAGGTATACAGGTGGAACGGTGCTTCATATCTTCCTTGGTGAGGATGCACCGAATCCTGATGCCGTTAAGCAACTGGTGAGAAAAGTCGCTGAAAACTATGAATTACCCTATTATACGATCACGCCAACCTTTAGTGTGTGCCCGGAACATGGATATATTGCAGGGGAACATGAGTTTTGTCCGAAATGTGAACAAGACAGTGAAACCACGGTGTGTGAAGTGTATTCACGAGTAGTTGGTTATTTACGACCGGTGAATCAGTGGAATAAAGGAAAACAACGAGAATTCACTGATCGGAAAACCTTTACACCCTTTGAATCAAAAAACGATGAAAAAAAGAAAATGCTGGCAGAAGCATGAAACTGAAGCTTGGTGGACTACAAGAGACATCACTACTAGATTACCCAGGAAAGATTTGTGCCATTGTATGGACAGCGGGATGTAATTTCCGCTGTCCCTTTTGCTACAATCCAAACATGGTCTACGGAAACACGGATATTATTCCCATTGATCATGTGCTTTCCTTTTTAGATAAACGAAAGGGAAAACTTGATGCTCTATCCATTACCGGAGGAGAACCCTTGCTTCATGAAGACCTTGATTTGTTTATAAGGGAAGTGAAAAATCGTGGGTTTTTAGTAAAACTTGATACCAATGGAACCTTTCCTCATCAGTTAAAACAATTACTTGATGAAAAGCTTGTTGATTATGTATCAATGGATGTAAAAGCTCCATTTGAAAAATATGATCAATTAGCAGGAACGAAAGTAAATATCGATAAAATAAAAGAATCAATTAATCTCATTATGGAAAGCGCTGCAGATTATGAGTTTAAAACCACAGTGATACCTGGACTTCTAGAAAAAAAAGACATCATAACAATAGCATCCATGCTCAAGGGAGCAAAACGCTATTACCTCCAACAATTTAAAATAGATGTTCCCGTCATCAATAATGAATTACTTGCCATTACCAAACCATATAAGAAACATGATTTTGAGGAAATGAAAAAACACGCTTCATCCCTCGTTGAATCATGTCTACTACGCGGAGTATAAAAATGATGACCTATGATTGATGAACAAATTATAAAGGACATACAAAAAGCACAAGTATTGCTGCAACTCTCTGAAGTTTCATTAGTGGTTATCAAACATGGAGAAATCTTACATAAACGGAAGGGAGAGGGTATCGCTCCTTTTATTGATCTCATTCAATCAACCGATGCGGATTTCTCTGATTGCGTCATCGGAGATCGATTACTAGGTCGAGCTTCAGCATTTCTCTGCCGCTATGTCAACGCCGCCGGGGTCTATGCGGTGAAAGGAACAAAAAACGCACTCGCTGTGCTTATGGTCGGTGGAATCCTTGGTCAGGTGGAAACAGTTATTCCACAGGTTTCAAATCGATCACAGGATGGACTCTGCCCATTTGAACGAGCAGTAGCTTCCATTGAATCACCAGAAGAAGCATATAGGGTAATAAAAGAAACACTCGCCCAGTTAATGGGATAAAAAATTATAAGTATTCTTTTTAGGTTTGCGGGTTCATACTAGGTTGATTGTATGGATTTTGAACTGGCGATTATTGGAGCTGGACCAGCAGGATATTCAGCAGCGATTTATGCAGAACGAGCTGGGATAAAGACCGTTGTTTTTGATAAAAGCGGAGGTGGCGGTCTTGCTAGTATTGCTCCTAATATTGAGAATTATGCTGGTTTTAAATCGATTACTGGTGCTGATTTAATGGAGAAGATGAAGGCTCATGCCAGTGACTATGCAGAAATGAAACTCTACGAAGAGATCACTGACGTCAAAAAAAATGAAAACGGGTTTATCCTAAAAACCGCTGAAGATAATACTTACTCAGTTGGAGCAATTCTTTTTACAACGGGAACAGAACATCGAAAACTTACTTGTGAAGGCATCAGCAAATTCGAAGGGAAAGGAGTGAGCTACTGTGCCACCTGTGATGGGTTTTTCTTTAAAAACAAAAACGTCGGTGTTGTCGGTGGGGGTAATAGTGCACTTATTGAAGCAATCTATCTGAAACAAATAGGATGCAAAAACGTCTATCTAATTCACCGTCGAGATCAACTCCGAGCAGAAGAAGCCTATGAAAAAGACGCAAAAAAAGCTGGTGTTGAATTCTTACTAAATAGTGAAGTGGAAAAAATAAACGGTGATGATTTATTATCTAAGGTAACATTAAAAAATACAAAAACCGGAAAATCAAAAGAAATAGATATGGATGGATTGTTTATTTCCATTGGTGTGGTTCCACAGAATGAGTTAGCAAAGAAACTCGGAGTAAGCTTAGATGATCATGGATATATTGTGGTTGATAATCAGATGCGGACCAATGTAAAAGGAGTTTATGCAGCTGGCGATATCACTGGTGGTCTCAGACAAGTTATCACCGCTGCAGCGGAAGGAGCCATAGCCGCGTTGACTTCCACTGAGGCACTTGGAAAACAGTATCCATACTAATAATGTTGATAAGAAACTAATCTTGATACACCTATAATCAAGAGTATGATTTGTTATTTTTTAAAAAAAGCATTTATTCTTCTTTATATTATTTATAGTGCGAAAATATGAAAATAATATTTTAACACAAATTCAAAAGAAAAAAGGGAAAAAATAGGATTTAACTAAATTCATCTAATGCTTTTTTAACCTCAACGATATGGGTCATAGCTGGACCGCCACCCATCAGCATCGCTACCGTTGCCGCTTCAAAGATTTCATCTTTGGTTGCGCCTGCTTCAAGAGCCTTTTTTACATGAAGCGCAATGCAGTATTTACAACGAGCGGTAATTGCGGTTCCAACCGTGATTAATTCTTTTGTTTTGGTATCAAGTGTTCCTTCTTTGAGAACTTGCCCCATAAATGCTTTGAAATGACGTAAGCTTTCAGGTTGCTGTTTTGAAAGATCTCCCATCATTTCCATGACTTGATCTACAGATTCTTGCATTTCTCCCATACTGTTCACCAAAAAAAGAATATAAACACCATCATGATAAACATTGTGATAGCAGATTAGGATAATGTTATAATTGTTTTAAAATCTTTGGAGAAAAGTGATTGAAGCAGCTGCTCTGCCGCATGTTTAACCTCGTCAGTTATTGATCCCTGCATTTGTTTTGGTTGAATGCCAATCAGCATCACCTTTTTGATATATTTTTCAAAATAGGTCATGAGCAGAGATAAAGGTATACCATGGGTACTGATATGCATCACACCGAGATGATCTTTTGGAACCTGTCGAATTTCACCGGGTGAAAGACCCATGTCAACAGCATCAACTAAGAGAAGAATATCAGGTTTTTTTCTTTTAATCACATCCGTGAAATTCTCTAAAGCTATCCCTGCATCTAATACATCAACATCACTCACTTTTTTTGTTTTCAGTTGATCAGCAATATAGGGACCCACTGCATCATCACCACCATCTCGATTTCCAATGCAGACAACTAGATATTTCATAGATATAACCATTTCAATCTTAATGTAAATCATACATAATTTTCTGTGCTAATAGAATATACCAAGTAACTGCGGTTCCAGCAGTCGCTACAGCACTCCATAATAACTCTAATGACAAAAAAATAAATGACATAACACTGAGTAAAACCGCGGTAGAAACATAGGTTACAATGGACTGACCAGCGACATCTTTCAATCGATAATTTCGTATGATCGCTGGGATCAAGGTAAGGATAAAACCAAAATTAATCACACTTAATGCCGTGTCTTGCCACATACAAACCGAGCAATGCAAGCAGAGAATATAAATAAAACTTCTGTATGGCAATATTTCAATCATTGTTTAATCGTTTAATGATATTCATAACAATGAGGGAATAATATCATGAAAAAAAACATCACTCTTAATCAAGGGGCTGGTGGACAACAAATGGATACGTTCATCAAAAAAAGCATTTTGAAACAATTCAGCTACACAACCCCACAAACCGAGATTCCACTGAGTATGCTTGATGACAGTGCTGTTATTGATGATATCGTTTTTACCACTGATTCTCATACCGTAAAACCACTCATTTTCCCTGGTGGAGATATTGGTTCACTTGCTGTTGCTGGAACCATCAATGATGTATCAGTCATGGGGGCAACACCGCTTGCTTTATCAAGCGGATTCATTCTAGAGGAAGGCTTATCCTTTGAAATCTTTAATAAAATCATTAAAAGCATGGCTCAAACCGCTGAAAAAGCAGCAACACCAATCATCACTGGTGACACTAAAGTCGTTGAAAAAGGAGCGATCCAAGAATTTATGATTAATACCAGCGGTATTGGAAAAAGAACCCCTTTACTCGAAGAAAACATTGCAGAGGTGAAAAGATATCAAACATTTACGAGTCGATGGTTGCTTGATTCAAATCTTCAACCTGGTGATAAGATTATTGTTTCAGGTTCTCTTGGTGAACATGGAATCGCCCTCATGTCTTTTAGAGAAGGATACGGATTTGAAACAAATCTAAAATCTGATGTCGCAGCAGTCAATGATTTAATCGCTGAGGCACTAAAAATCGGTGGAATCGTGGCAGCCAAAGATCCAACACGAGGGGGTCTTGCAAACACCGTTAATGAATTCAGTGAGAAATCAAAAACAGGGATTATCCTTGATGAAGAACAACTTCCCATTCCTGCTGCAGTTCAATCAGCATGTGATCTGCTGGGTCTAGATCCATTACAGATTGGAAATGAAGGAAAAGTCGTTTTCGGCGTCGTCAATGAAAAAGCCGATGAGGTTCTCGAAAAAATCCGGAAACATCCATTGGGAAAAAATGCTGCTATCATCGGAACAGTTACTGATGAGGTAAACGGGGTGGTGATGAACACAAGCATTGGTGGCAAGCGAATCTTGCAGAAACCACTTGGTGATCCCATCCCTCGAATTTGTTGATACAAAACTTGTTTTATTTCCCACAACGTTTTAATACTTTTTAGGATTACCAAGAAATCAACTGAAGGATAAAAAAACAAACCGCTGGAGGTACCAACAAAATGGCGAAAGGTCTTCCAAAATCATTTAAAAAAGCATTATGGGTTTATCATATCAACTCTGGATCGTGTAATGGCTGTGACATTGAAATCATCGCAGCATTATGCCCACGTTATGACGCTGAACGATTTGGCATAAAATTAGTGGGATCTCCACGTCATGCCGATGCATTATTAGTTACCGGACCAGTGACCAGACAACTCGTAAGCAAAGTAAAACGAGCCTATGAACAAATCCCTGAACCAAAAGCAGTGATTGCTGTTGGTAACTGTGGAAACACTGGAGATGTCTTCTTCGAATCATATAATCTAGTCGGTCCACTAGATAATATCATCCCTGTGGATGTTCATGTGATTGGTTGTCCACCTCGACCAGAAAACATTCTTAATGGTGTGGTCAAAGCATGGACGAAACTAGAAACATTGGAGGCAAAACCATGAGCACATCTCAGCTTTCCCCTGAAGAAATTCTCTCATCATTTAAAGATGAATTTTCAGATAAAATCCTTGATAGCAGAATAGAAAAACATCCCATTGGTCCAAAAAAAACAGATCTAATCATGATCTGGATGACTCTTGATAGAACTATTTTTAAGGATGCAGTGAAACATCTCATGACCCTTGAAAAAGATCCTCATTTCGCGGTAAGCTCTGGCTATGATATTGAGGATAGAATCGAAATCATTCATCATTTCTCCATCTACAATGGAACAAAAGGTGATGAAATCTCCATTAATTTCACAGTTCCATTACCAAAAACAGATCCAACTATCGATACCATTAGTGATTTAATTCCTGGAGCACTCATTTCCGAACAAGAAAAACAGGAAATGCTCGGAGTGAAAGTAAAAAACATTCCGAAAGACACCAGGGTGTTTATCTCAGATGATTTCCCAGAGGATATGTATCCCTGGCGGAAAGATGAAAAAAACGCTGATGCCATGGCTCGAAACCTTCATGAACCGCCACCAGAAGAGGAACCAAGACGAAAAAAAGAAACAACCGGTGAAACGGAGGAAGAACAATGAGCACAGATGCAACAACCATGGAAAAAACCACCTATAAAGTGCCAATTGGACCTATTCATCCTGCGTTAAAAGAACCAGTGATGTTTGAATTTGAAATCGATGGTGAACGAATTCACAATGCCGATGTTTATCTTGGTCATGTGCATCGAACCATTGAATGGACCGGGATGAGACGAAATCCAATCCAAGTTCTTTATCTTGCTGAACGAATCTGTGGGATCTGTTCCTATTGTCATCCCATGTCTTTTGCACTTGCCGTGGAACGAATCGGTGGTATTGAAATTCCTGAGCGAGCTGAATACTTACGCGTCGTTCATGCTGAACTAGAACGAATTTGTTCCCATACTCTTTGGGCAGGAGTTGCTGCTCATGAAATCGGCTTTGACTCTGTTTTGTTTTTAACCTGGCAGGTCCGAGAAAAAGCATTGGATCTTACGGAGTATCTCACCGGGAACCGGGTGACCAAAGCAATCACTATGATCGGTGGTGTGCGACGTGATATCACCAAAGACATGGTGCCAAAAATAGAAGAAGGCATGGCATTTTTAAAAAAATACTTTGGAAAATTGAAAAAAATCTTTCTTGATGATAAAACCTTTAAAATGCGCAGTCAAGGCTGCGGGATTCTCACGAAAAAAGAAGCATTACAACTCTGTGCTGTTGGTCCCACTACTCGAGCATCAGGTGTAAAAAAAGATGTGCGTATTGATCAACCCTATTTTGCTTTTGGTGAACTTGATTTTGATTATGTTACACCCGATGTACTTACTGGTGAAATCAATGGTGATGTCTATGATCGAATCATCGTTCGTTTACTTGAAATAAAACAATCTATTGACCTCATTGAACAATGTCTGGAACAACTCAGTGGCATACCTGAAGGAGATATTGTAGCTGAACCAAAGATAGCAAAACTGCTGAACCAATTGAAAAAAGTTGAAGGGGAAAGCATTGGACGGATGGAAGCACCACGTGGAGAAGTCATTCATTATGTGAAAATGGATGGTCATGAGCATCCTTATTCATGGAAAGTGCGAGCCCCAACCTATAGTAATATTCTTCCCTGGATACCCATGCTCAAAGGAGAACAAATCGCTGATATCCCTATTGTTGCTGCATCAACTGATCCCTGTATGAGCTGTACCAACCGGGTTGGTATCGTTAAAAATGGTCATAAATCAGTGTTAACCGGTGAAGAACTGCATCGATTAAGCGTGCAGAAAACACGGAGGATGATGCCATGAAATTCAGCATGATCCCCCAGGTTCTTTCACAGATGTTTAAAAAACCATTCACGAATATGTTCCCAGCAAAATATATCCCACCCTCTGTCACTGATTTTTTAAAAGATGTGCAAAACGGAAAAGCAACAATGATTCCACCAGTTGAAACACCAGAAAACTTCCGAGGTAAAATCAAATACGACCGTGAAACCTGTATCGGTTGTAAACTCTGCATCAAGGTTTGTCCCACCGATGCTATTGAATTTATTCCGGAAACAAAAAAAATCAGGATTTATCTAGCTCGTTGTTGTTTCTGCAGCCAATGCAATGATATCTGCCCAAAGGATTGCTTAAGCATGGGAAACGAGTTTTTACTGGCTGATACGGATAAATATTCAGAGGATTTAATTGTCGAATAAAGGATGACAAAAACATCATCATGGAAACTTATTTTCAAAGGAGTTGTCCAGGGTGTTGGTTTTCGACCAACTGTGTATCGGGTTGCACAACACCTGGAGAGCCATGGCTATGTTATCAATAAAGGATCAGTTGTTGAAGTCGTGATTGATACCAATCCAGATGAGTTTATCAATGAACTCAAACAATCATTACCCACACTTGCAGAAATAACAACTATCAAAACCGTTCAGGTTGATAAAACATATCAAGATTTTTCGATAAAACAGAGCACAGATGGACAACGACAATCATTAATCCCTGTTGATACTGCTATTTGCTCTGATTGTTTACAAGAACTCTTTGATCCAACAAATCGAAGGTATCAGTTTCCTTTTACCAATTGTACTGTTTGTGGCGCACGATTTAGTGCAATCACTGGTGTTCCTTATGATCGAGAAAAAACTTCAATGTCGTCTTTTCCCCTCTGTAAAGCATGCAAAAAGGAATATCAAGATCCCTCTGACCGGCGGTATCATGCCCAAACTATTTCATGTCCAAGCTGTGGACCACACTACCAATTATATGATGCAAACAAAAAAACGATGAGAACAACAAAACCTATTCAACAGTTTGCAAAACGAATTGATGCGGGTGATATCGGAGTAGTAAAATCATGGGGAGGGATGCATCTTTGCTGCACTCTTGATCAAATAAAACGGTTTCGGGAATGGTATCATCGACCACAAAAAGCATTTGCGATTATGGTTGATTCATTAGAAACAGCTGAAACATATGCGTTGATGACACCTGCAGAGAAAAAACTACTTGTCTCAGATCAACGGCCGATCGTCCTTGTGAAAAAGAAAAAAGGTGAAGCCGCCTCACCTGGACTTGATCGCATTGGTTTATTTCTTCCCTATACCGGTCTTCATCATCTCCTCTTTTCGGCTCTTGAAACAAATGCTTTGATTATGACCTCGGCAAATATCCCTGGGGAACCTATGATCGTGGATAACAATCACGCATTTTCTTTAGACGCTGATTGTTATCTTTTGCATAATAGAGACATCCCAAATAGAGCTGATGACACCGTGATAAAACTCTATAACAATCATCGATTCTTTATTCGGAAAGCACGTGGTTATGTTCCTGATCCCATACCTGTTTCATATACAAAAAAGATTTTGAGTGTTGGTGCCGGAGAGAATGTATACGGAGCTTTATCCAGTAACAAAAAACTCTTTCTTACTCAATACATCGGTCATTCAAATCATTATCAGACATTGGACTTTTTAGAAAAAAGCCTTACCCACCTAATGAATCTAACCATGCAACACAAAAGTCTTGATGCCGTAGCATTAGACGCACATCCCGGCTATGAAACACGCAGCGTAGCAAAAACATTTGCTGATCGGTTTAATGCTCCATTGATTGAGGTGCAACATCATTGGGCTCATGCCGTTAGTCTTCTTGCAGATAACAATACTGAACAAGCAGTGATATTAAGTCTAGATGGACTGGGATATGGTGATGATGACACATTGTGGGGCGGGGAAGTCCTTTCCTGTGATGCAGGTTCATATGAACGTATTGGTCATCTTCAATCCATTCCCTTGATCGGAGGTGATAAAGCAGCAATCTATCCAAAACGCGTGTTATTTGCTCTTTTTGATATGCTGGGAAAAGAACGATATTTCAATAAAGAAAAAGCTGATATTTTCCGTAAAATCATCCCTCATTCTCCTAAAAGCTCTAGTCTCGGTCGGATTTTAGATGCCCTCTCTTGTTACCTTGGTATTTGCTGTCAACGCAGCTATGATGGAGAACCGGCGATGAAACTAGAGAAATATTTAACACAAGGCTCAACGGTGTATGATTTTAACGTAAAAATAAAAGATAATGTGGTGCAAACAGCATCATTATTTGAACAATTAGATGAGAAAAAACCGAAAAATCTTTCATTCAAAGAAAAAGCCGATCTATCATATTCTTTTGTTTTCAGTATCGTAAACGCACTTACAGAGATAGCGATAAGACATGCATCAACTGATGGTATCGGAAAAATTGGGATAACCGGTGGCATATCATATAACATTCCAATTGTTAAAATGGTAGAGGAAATCGCAGAAAAACATGATATCAATCTTCTGGTTCATCATCGCATTCCAAATGGTGATGGAGGTATTGCCATTGGTCAAAATATTATTGCAGCACA
>CAZVKY010000026.1:0-20901 GCA_964627915.1 uncultured Thermoplasmatales archaeon | reverse complement strand
CCATATCACTTAAAAAAAAGTTTGTCAAAAAATCTAATGTGACAAAGTCAAGTTAATTATTATTTTAAATGATATAGAATTTCAACTAAAATTAGTTATATTGAGAAAAAGGACAAAGATTTCAGATAGAAATCATTTATGAAAAAAATAAATCTAATTACATGATTTTGTAGTTGTAGGTATTTGATATTGATATTACTTAATTGTACATTGAATTTGAAGCAAATAAGATATGAACCTGATTATAGTATTTTGAAAATAATATTGAAAATTACATAATAACTGAATGAATCATTTTAATTATCTTCATGAAGAATTTCGTTCATTTTATAATAGCTCTTATCAACGTAAAATTTAAGATATTTCATAAAATGATTTATCCACTTGTCGCTTTTTTTGTATAAATGTAAAAAAACCAGTCTATATCCATTTCTATGAAATATTTTTCTTCTATATTCATAATTAAAATCTTTAGATCCACAGACCTCAACATAAATTCCAAAAGAAACAAGATAAAAATCTGGAGCCCAAACTCGCGGTCTGTTATTTTCATCCCAGACAAAAACGGGATGTTCATAAGACCATTTAATACCAAGACTTTTTAGGAAGTCTGCTACTTCTTTTTCCGCTCTTGTCATTTTATCATAAACTGAGTTATGTACCATTATTCACCCTCCCAAAAAAGAAAGAAAAAAAGGGTTTAGTAAGAGAGGACTGAGCTTTGAGTTGACCAAAAAATCGTTTTCAACCCAAAGCAATCTCTCCTGTTGAAAATAGCAAGCTCGGCTAAGCCCATTTTTAAAAATTCTGATACGATTGTCAAGAGATAGTTGGATTTTTTATGGCTAAGCGAAATCACCGAAAGGAAAATGAATAATATAAATAGAGCTCTCAAAAAGGCCGAAGGTATTCTTTTTATAGTGAACAAGAAAAACTGCAGTATTTTAGAAAAACAAAAAGGAATCGGCAACTGTGATAACTTCTATAGCGGTGATAGCTAAGATCTTTTTTAACCAAATTATATTTCAATCTAATAAAAAAACAATACCTCAAATAGAATTGGCCCTGAACAAGGTTTGCCCTAGGTAACGTTAGGATTATATATGAAAAACACCATTTTTCTATTCTATGGGATCAAAGAAAAAACAAGAAAAGGTAATCCTGGTTGTTTTAACAGTAATCATTAGCATCTCACTACTACTTACTGGATGTACTAGTCTAGAAGATAAAGATCAAAAAAATAAAGATGAGAATGATGACAACATGGGAATCATTGGTAACTGGTCAATGGTTGATGATACGTACAATATTTCTTATAAATATGTGTATCGTTTCTATGAAAATAGTTCTTTTTTTACCGGCGTTGAAAACATGAGCTCACAACATTTTGTGATGAATCTTTGGGGTGTGTATTCCATAAATGAATCAATGATACATCTTACCGTAACAGAAGAGAATTCAACTTCGACCCTTAAGTATTCAATTTCAGATGATGGAGATAGTTTACTGCTTTATTATGAGGATGACACTAATTTTGAAGTGTTAACAAGAGAAGAATAACCCTACAGACTAGTAAAATCAATCAAACATTTATCCTTTAGATTTTACATATCTGGATTTTTATTATCTGAAAAAAAAACATTGTTACTGAGCAATGTCATTTTCCTTTATTCAATAATTCATCCTTTCAAATGATAAGTCATAAGAGAGAAATAACAGTCACCTGTTTTATCCAAAAACTATGCAAAAGAAAAATAATCTCCAAATATTCTCAAAAATTTTTATAAAAAGAATTTGTTCAAAAGAAAAGAAGAAAGATTAGGAGTATCCCCCTATCTTTAAGCTTGGATCACCAAGTAGCGGCCATTGTTCAACGGTTTTACAATCAGTTTGATCATCCATTGGTGGAAATGTGTTCATATAATATCTGTTGGCCGTTCCCCATGCTTCACCAAGGATATCAACTCCTTCATCAATTGCTTTGAAGAACATCACCTCTTGATATCCACCGACTGCCTCTACAGTATCTGGATTATCCACGCCATCCCCATCGATATCACCATGATTACCAACGGCTCCATATCCAAGACCGGTGTTACCCATACTTGCAATAGCTCCACCATCTTTCTTTCGAGCCAAATGCCAACTAAAACATTCCGCATAGGGAACACCATGCGTCCAAGTATATGGTTTTGTCAACGCTGTAGATAATAATGTGATATTGAACTGACTATTATGACAACCACCAATCACCGAAATCGGATATTTTCCCACATTCTCAAAATCAAAGAAATCATAGGTACTAATACCACCTGGTGTATCGCCCCAATTAAAGATACCTGGCCAATGAGTATTCCATGATCCAGGAGATCCATGTCCATCAAAAAGAAGGAACCCAGCACCAGCAGTCACTTCACGAACAATGTTAGTATCACTTGGAACATATTCAGGTTTTGATTCCTTATATGAAGAATACAGTTTCACCGGAGTGAACTCATCCATATACTGATTGAAAACATAATCACAGAGAACTTCACCCTCACAGAATTCCTCAGCATCCTCATGGGAATCACCACCAACACCAATAATCTTATTAAACCAATCTGATCCAGCACTTTCTGTTTCGTATGTAATTATTTTATCAATCATGAAACCAAGTTCGATAGTGTTTCTGCAGGCAAGTCGACCTACATAGACATCAGGATAGAGATCAATATAATCCGTTTTTGCACCAAATCTCCAATTCGCAAAGATTCCATCACTTTCACCATCACGGTCGCTATCCCAGCTAGAGAAAATACCTTCGCCATCATAGATATCCGCATAATACATATCACTGATAAAACCGGGATCATAAGTTCCACCCATCTCCTTAAGATTTGTATATCTTACAGGAACATACCAATCCTTTGTTCCCTGGTTTTTATCATCCCTGGGAGTACCAAAGAAGGGCGAGGTCATACCACCAACAAGCATAACATAAGTTATCCCTTGGGTTTCAAGTGCATCTTTAATGAAATATTTGATTTGTTCAGGATTATCAACACCATCATACTCAGCATATATTTCCTCAGTTGTTTTCAAATATGTCGAAACACCAACACTATTCTTATGATCGATGAGTTCCTGAAGATCTGCAGAAAATGTTTCTGGAGCAATGATTACCATATCGAATTCATCCACCATGTTCAATAATGGTTGTTTTGGTGGCTCATATCTAATAGTTAGGTCTATATCTGAAGTATATTGAATAACATCTGCAACTGGATTATATCGAACTGGAAATGTTTCTATGGTAAGAAATGTGACATGCTGATTATCATCATTTAATCCCCCACTAGTAGTAACTTTAATCCACTCATTTGGGTAAAACTCATTTGATGTGTACACTTCTTCGTTCAGTTCATAGGTTGCAGTCGATTCCATTCCCTGAATCACCGGTTGAGGAGCAGGAAGGATCTTATAGGATAACGTTGCTGTTTCAATACTGTTGATTTTAGTATCTACATCCTTAATTTTTGTTCCAAAAGGAAGCTCAATAGTCTGAATATTTCTTGGCAGCATTGGTCTTCCCGCATGATGAAGTACTGCAAGATCATCATCACTTGTTAATTCAACATAATCAACATCATCAACAGTGAACATATTCAATTTCACTTTGGAAAAACTACTATCAATTTTCACTGTTTGCATATCTGCTTCTTTACTCAAACCAAGTGTTGTTATTCCACTTAGTAAGAGAATTCCGACTATAATTAATGATAGTTTTTTCATAGTTTGAAGGATTCCCCCTATCTAATTATAAATTTTATATCTCTATATAACATATATATTTTGTTATTTAAATATTCTTCGAATTTTGATAAAAAGGTTACAGTTATCCATTTTCTAATCGAGTTGGATGAAAATATTATTTATTTTTGTAGCAGGAAAAGATGAATTGGACTTAGCCATCTGAAAAAAATCCTTTTTTTCCAAAAAAGCAACATGATGTCGCTGTTACCCAACAACAACCATGGTTGCTGCTGGGCAGGCGTTGATGTATCATTCCAATAAAGCAGCAGCGGAATAATACTTCATTACCTATCGCGACAATTCTTTGATGTCATGGTTGTCCTCTTTTTCATTTCTTGACAGTACGTCTGATCGATCAAAGAGGGACTCTTTGGTGACATCAATTTTTGTTGCCTTGAGTTTGCTTCTCCAATCACGGATCATGGAGACCTTCGTATCAAGGCAGAAACAGTCAAGAGAATCCATGATTAATATAGCTTACCCATGTGAAAAATGATTCATTTGTTTCGGAATTCATTTATTTGATTTCTTAATTTTTCGGTAGCAACTCTTGCTTGTTCCGCAAAATCTTCATTAGATCCTGCATAAATAATCCCTCGAGATGAGTTTATTACTGCCATTTCCCCCGTTTTATTTGTCCCAAAGACGACCGTTTTTTTCACATCCCCACCCTGTTTACCAATCCCTGGAATCAGCAATGGAATCTTATCGCCAAGAAGCGTTCGAATACGGCGAAGTTCTTCTGGATAAGTAGCACCTACCACTGCTCCGCAATTCCCATGTGTATTCCATGTTTTTATTTTCTTTGCAACATGCATATATAATGGTTGATTTTTACTAACCAAATCCTGAAAATCAGCAGCAGAGGGATTTGAGGTTCGACAGAGAATAAAACTACATTTCTCTTTATAGGAAATAAAAGGTTTGATTCCATCATATCCTAAATAGGGATTTACCGTTATCGCATCAGCATGAAGTTTTTCAAAAAGAGCAGTGGCATATTTCTTGGCGGTGTTACCAATATCATTTCGTTTTCCATCCAAAATCAAAACAGCATCCTTGGGAACATGTTGAATCGTTTTTTCTAGCACTCTAAATCCTTTAGGCCCTAGCGATTCATAAAAAGCAAGATTGAGCTTATAACCACAAGCAACATCCTTGGTTTCATCGATGATAGCAGAGGTAAAATCAACATAGGGAGTGTTACTTGATTCAAATAAAAAACTAGGCATCTTTTCCTTGTCAATATCCAGACCCACACAAACCAGGCTATCATGAGCATGAATACAGTTCGTTAATTTCTCATTAAAATCCATTGTTCCTCAAACAACCTAGATAAAAAAAGATGTATAAAAAAACTAGGATAACGCGGTAGCTATTTAATGAAAGAAAAAATACAGGTGAGGTAATGGACATCATCTATAGTATCTGTTCATGGGGTCTTGGTCATGCCACTAGATCTCTTCCTATTCTTCGCCGGCTTATCAAAGAGAATCATCACCTCACAGTTATCTCCAATGGACGATCATTGCAGTTACTTCGAAATGAACTGAAAAATGCTGTTGATTATGAGGATATCCCTGATTACCCAATGCTTGTATCTAAAAATACTCAGCAGTTCATAGCAAAAAGCTTGGTCTATTGGCCAGTTTTTATTAAACGGATGGAAGAAGGATTACAACAACTGGGGAAACTTTTGAAACATATTCCCTGTGAACGGATCATTTCAGATGGACGATATGATATGTATAGCAAAAATATTCCCTCCTTTTTTATCTCTCATCAGATTAGAATCATGAATCCATTGCGTCTGCATCTTTTTGAACGAGGTAGTGAAACCTTTAATCAATTTTTTTTCAAACGATTCCAGGACATCATTATCCCAGATTACAAAGATAACAATCTCAGTGGTGATCTTTCACATAATCTGCAGAAAATAGATGAAAATCAGTTACACTATGTTGGAATGCTTTCAGATTTTGAAAAAAAACCATTGAACAAGGACATTGATTACTTTATATCTCTCTCTGGACCGGAACCGCAACGATCAATTCTTGAACAAAAAATACGAACACAGCTGGATAGCCTTACAGGAACAGTCATCATGTCATTAGGCAAAACCGAGGAAAACATATCAACACCAGATGAACACATCAAAATCTATCCGTATCTTTCCAAAGAAAAACGAGAAAATCTTTTGAATCGATCAAAACTGGTTATCTCCCGGAGTGGTTATTCAACGATCATGGATCTAGCAGTGATTGGAACAAAAGCATGTATGATTCCTACACCAGGACAAATTGAACAAGAATACCTTGCTCAGCATTTAAAACAAACAAACATTTGTCATTCCACAACTCAAAATAAACTCAATTTGAAAGAAGACATCCCCATAGCAGAGAAAACAAAAGGATTTTCAGGCAAGGGAAATGTGAAAGAAAGTGTAGAAAACGTTCTGGATATCGTTTTAACCTAATTTACCAGAATCATTTTAAATAGTTGTTCTTATTAACATCAGAAAAATTAGTTATGTTACGTGAGAGGATGAGAGGAGAAGGTTACAATGAGATCATACAGCATTATCGCTGGGTATTTCTTTTATTGATAGTTACAGCAATAGCTATTCTTCTCAGATCACTACCCTCATTATTAAATGCAGCTTGGGGTGTTGATTTTGGTATTTACTATGGACTGACCAATTCATTTGTGGAAACAAAATCATTAATCAATCCCTATAACGGCTGGGGATCATCATATCAATATTTCCCTGTTCTTTATGCTATCACTGGTTTTGCTCATTTTATCACCGGTATTGATACCATTCAATTACTACCAAAAATAGCACCTATTTTTGGTGGACTAACCATTCCTATTCTTTATTTTATCGTCCATGAGCTTTTCAAAGACCGAAATATCGCATTGATCTCCTCAGTATTACTTGCCACTGCTACTTTTCATGTCTATCAGACTAGCCATGCAGCACCATTAACCATCGGTCATTTCTTCATGATGATCTCACTTTATTTCTTCATTAAATTTTCCAAAAAATCAAGTTATCTTCTCCCCCTCCTCATCTCAACGGCGTTACTCATCATGAGTCATCATTTTACCATGTATTTTTATCTCATCAGCATTACGTTCATGCTTTTTGGTTATGCTCATTACCATCCAAATGATTGGAAGAAATCATGGATGTTATTATCCTATGTGCTTCTTGCCTCATCCGCTGCATTCATCTATTGGTTTGCTATTGCCACTCCAGTCTATGACGGATTTATGAATGGAACGCTTATTGTTTCATCACCTTTCGTTATTCTCCTATATTATCTATTAACAATGGCTGGATTTTTGCTTTGTGTTCATTCTCAAAAAATCAAAACCATGCTTCCCACCTTTACCTATCAATCAAAACAAATCTCCATCGGAAGAAAGGTTGGATTTTTCTTTGTTGTTCTACTCATTTCTTCACTTATCGTCATGAAAACAGGGATACCCGGAGTATATATCAAATTGACACCCCTTGCAATATTGTATTCCATTCCTATGATTCTTTTAGCTAGTTTTTCCTTTGCTGGATTTTCACTGCTCAAAAAACAGGAAAACGATTACCTGGTGAAAGGATGGAGCTTGGCCTTGATCGGATCGTTTCTTTTCTCTATTCTATCCGCCCAATTATTACCCGATCGACATCTTGAATACCTCATCGTTCCCCTTTGCATCCCAGCTGCCTTAAGTATGTATTTCCTCATCAAAAATCAGAGTTTAAAAGATATTACATCAGTTCTTTCCCATCAACCATTTTCTATCAAACCAGATATTGTACAACCACATTTACGAACCCTCGCATTTCCCATCATCATTGCCTCCCTCATCATTGCAAATACCATGGTTGCCTATCCCACCATTGATGCTTTAGACACTCTTGATGAACGAGTATCAGATCCTTGTATAGCCGTCATGGATTGGATGGAAGGAAATGTAAGTATCAACAGCACTATTGCCTCTGATCATCGACTCTCCATGCTCTGCTGGGCACATGGATACAATATTACCTATGGAGAAACAAATGTTACTTGGACCGCGGGACAACTTGAAACATGTTTACCAGAGTTACAACGCTTAAATGTCACCCATATCCTCATTGATGATATTATGCGGACTAATGTGATTAATATCGATGTTGGAAAATACTACCATATGACCAATGCATCCTATGATAAATTTTTAGAGGAGCCTTTCACCCTTGTTTACCGTAATGCCACCATGAACAATGATTTTGAAGAAATACATTGGATCGAACTCTATAAAATCAATTACTCTAAATTACCCACTCAGACCGAACATATAACGAACTAAACTAGGAGAGGTAATATTGAAAGTAAATTTTATTGTAGAAGATAGTGGTGCATTCAAATATCTGGGATGTGCTACCGCTGCTAAAAATCTTTACAAAAAATTATCAGATCATATTGATATTAGCTATAATGATCCTTCATTATCATTTGATCTTGCTCATTTTCATACCTTTGGTCCTCGATCATTATGGTATCATCATCGATTCAACGGAAAAACAATTATCACTGCTCATTCCACCCCTCAATTAAATCATGGTAATCTCGCGTTTCCCGGACTGATCAATTGGTTATATAAACCCATCTATAATCGATTTGATCATATTATATCCGTATCAAAAAAATGTGAGAAAGAACTTATCAGGTTAGGATGCAGCCCACCAATTACTACTATTTATAATGGGATAGATAATACTGTTTTTCAACCAGATGAACACAAACGAAAAAATTTCCGAGAAAAAATACAGTTATCTGAAAAGGACATGCTGGTGTTAACCGTTGCTCAACGAACACCACGAAAAGGAATCTATGATTTTCTAAAAACTGCGGAAAAATTCCCGGATTACAAGTTTCTCTGGATCGGAGGGTTTCCCTATTCCTTGTTTTCAAAGGATTACCATAAAATCAAAAAAGCATTGAAACACAAACCAGATAACACCATTTTTCCTGGTTTTGTGGAAGATATCTTTGAAGTGTATTCTGCTGCTGATCTCTTTTTTATGCCTTCCTTTGCTGAAGGTCATTCCATCGTGATGCTGGAAGCACTTTCCATGAACCTCCCCATGCTTGCTCGTGACACCGAAGAATATAATGAAGCATTTGATGGAATGCTACAATATTTCAAAACAATTGATGATATCACACCGGAGATGTTTTCATCATCAACACGACAAAAATATAAAGAAAAAGCAAAACAGGTTTCCAAATACGATATCGACTTGATCGCTAAGGAGCATACAAAATTATATGAGAAAATATGTGATGTATAATTTGATTTGATCCTGATGGATGTAACAGAAACCATTGATTCTTCATTGACCGAACAAAAAAACATCTATAAAATCAATGAAGAAAAAGAAATCTATATTTTAAAAACCATAGATATTCCCAAAAAGGAACCATTTTCATATGCTTTTCTTGGTGGCATGTGGTATAGTAAAAACACATTTGGATTCAACACTGATGACATCTCATTACCGTATCCATTTACCACATATTATACCCTGAAAATCCTTGATAAAACCATAGAAAACACTCAATGCCGATCCAGCATCTATGTGAAAATGCCTGTGTTTGCCATTCAATTTCCAAAACAATGTCACATCGTTACTTTTGATCCAAGTATAATGATTCATGATCAAGACGTTTTTCCCTTTATTCAACTAAGAGAAACAGAGAAATCATATCGAATTCGGTTCTACCTTTGCGCATCATATATCATTAAACAGAAAAACCATGCTTGGCTTGGGAGAGGAAAGAAAAAAACCATTCGCCATTCAATTCAACAGGGAGATAGTTTTCGTTTTAGAATAAACACTGCAACATATGATACATGGGAAACCGCAATCAAACAGATTTTAAAAGCTAAATTAAACACCAAGAAAAGGGGATTCATTCATCATCCTCCAGACCATGTTTTTTCAGCAGCAAAAAAAGCATTATGGAGATCGTATGATCATAAACGAGGAACATTCATTCAACTACCCTGGAGAGACACATTAGGATTTACCTTTGATAGCTCAAGTTATTCACTTGTCTCCTATGAAGCTGTTCGTTTGGATTATTTTTCAAAATGGTATCAACAGACAAAAGACAAAGATTTCAAACTCTGGATGAAACAACTACATCATCTCTTTTTACAACCCTGCATTCATACCACTCCAAAGAAAAAAGGAAAAGGAATTATATGGTATAATATGACAACTCTTACAAAAAAAGGGCTCTCAGGTTATTTCTATATGGATACCGGATATGCAGGTTACCCTGGTGGACAGGCAACAACAGATCATCATCTATTAGAATATCTTAAACGAAATCCAGACCAAGAATTAGAAACACTAGTAAAACAATCACTAGGATATATTCAATCTACACAAAACAAGGATGGATCATGGCCAATGGCCATCAAACAACAGGGACGGTTGAAATTTCGACCAGAGCGATTAGAAGAATACAAAACCCATGGGGGAACCGCTGAATCAGTTCGAGCATTACTCAATGGAGCAGAGTATTTTGATGATCAACACATGAGAACAGCTGCCAAAAAAGGTCTTTGTTTTCTTTCAGATAAAAATCCGATTTGCTACAATGGATTAAGAGACATTGGGATTATGGAACCAGAAGCATTTTCCGCGGTTTCTGTGATCAATGCATTTCTTGATGCCTATGAACAAGAAAAAGATGAAGAATATCTCCGTCAAGCAGAAACATATGCCGTTTATACCATGTCTTGGATTTATCAATGGCACACCAAGGATTTAGCATTTCAATTTAATTTTCATCCCATATCATATTCTATCACCCCACGGCTTTCCCCTTATGAAACCGCCTGGGTTATTTCCACCTTTCATCGATTAGCAAATTACACTGACAAATCATTGTATACAATATTAAACAAGGCTTTATTCAAGCAGGTTACCAGTTGGATTTCACATACCGGAGGGCTATCGGAAGGTGTTTTTCCAAACGGGTTTACTGGTTTTCAACGCCTCCCCATGGAACAAACCTTTGCAACCGTTGAACTGATGAATAGTGCCACGAGATTTATGGAATTATCAGAACCATCAAAAAAGAAGCAAAATAAAAATAATAATTCACTTCACCCGAATTATTATCTAAGCAAAAATAAAAACCAACTGATTCTTTCAAAAGACAAACAAAAAATCTTTGTTTTTGATGCACGCTCTGCTACCATAAGCAGGTTACAAAATGTAGATCTTAATGATATCGGTATTACTTTTTCCTTTTCAGGTGTTCAAAAAAAATCTGTTCGAAGAAACATAAAACAACGGCTACGGGGAAACAGAGGAAAATATGTGATTGGAGCAAAAGACGCTCGCTATGCAATCACAGGGGTGAAAGAATCATTACCAGACAACACGATTCATTTGGATCTTATCAAAAACGCCATCATCTCATCAGACATTGCCATTACATCTAATACCAATGCAGAGATATGTTGTCAAACCAAGTTTCATCTCATAAGAATCAATTTTCATTTTACAACACTAGATGAAACAGTACACATTCAGATGAACATAACCATCACCGTGAAAAAACATGATCTTCCCACTAATCAACAGATATTATTTCCAGTTATCGGCGCACAACCAGTTGAAACCTCAGATAAATCAATAAGATTCAAAGGATTTGATCTCAGCGGTGATTGCTCTCCCCTTGTTCAAAAGGAATCATATACAGCAATTAATCAAACATTAAAGACAAATTGGACACATGCCGGCCTCTGCAAAAAAACCTATATCCTCCGTATTCCCTTGGAGAAAAAACCATAAAAAATGATTTATCTTTTCAATTCTGAAATCGTATCTTCTTTTCATTTTTTGAAAAAAAGTGTAGTTATCTAAAAAAAAGAAACACCATAAGAAACATAAATTAGACGCTTATTTCCCCCTTGTGCCAAAAAAAGAAAAAAAGAAAAATATCCATCTGACCATTCTACTTAGCTTACTATTCAGCATATCAATAATTATCATTATCCTTTATTTTACCATTGATGAACAAACAATATCATATCTTAAAAAAACACCGATTAATTACTCTTATTTTCTTGCTGCTGCCGCAATTAACTTTGTGTACTGGGGGCTTTGGGGAGCACGGCTCAAAATCCTGAGCAATTCCATTGAACCATCATTTAACATAGGATTATGGGAATCAACAAAAATCGTTATTGCAAATCTTTTTCTGGCAAACATCACTCCCTCAATGGCCGGAGGGGAACCCGTTCGAATCTATCTGTTAAACAAGAATGGATTACATGCCGGTGGAGCAACCGCAGCAGTATTAGGAGAACGATTACTTGATGCATTATTCCTTCTTCTCTGCGTTCCCTTTGCATTATACATTTTTGGTCAATATATCACCAATGGTGTGTTTAACGCCCTTCTTTATGTAGCTATCGGGTTTTTTATCATCGTAATCATCTTGTTTGCTTTTGCATTAAAACAGCCAGAACGAACAAAACGATTTGTGCTGTGGATTGCAAAAAAACTCAGTCGGTTTTCAAAGAAACCAGAAAAATATAAGGATATCGTGGAAAAGATTTCAACGGAAATCGATCATTTCCATCAGAGTATGGTCTTTTTTGTGACTAAAGGAAAGAAAACCTTTCTTTTTGCAGGAATCATTACCGCTCTGTTTTGGATGACGGGATGGATTATCCCCCTGCTTATCCTGATGGGGCTGGGTATTACTCCATTTGTCATTGAATCCTGTGCTGCACAAATCCTGCTTGTAATCATTGCTATGATGCCCACCACACCAGGAAGTACAGGTATTTCAGAGGGAGGAACTGCAGCGTTATATGGTGTGTTTATGCCAGCAAATCTTATCGGTGTTTTCGTGTTACTCTACCGACTAATCACGTATCATATGGGGCTCATTTTTGGTGCCATCTTTCAATACCGGATTTTTAAATCATTGGCATCATTTTCCATTGGAACCATGAGTAAAAATAATAAAATGAAACAAGAATCATCAGATGAAGATGACGTCGGCAGATTTTAATAATAGATATCATATTCAGCTCATCCTATGAAGCAAGCAGAACGATGTATCTCCTGCGGAAAAGGATTACTTCAAAAAGGATCAACAACGTTTTCCTGCCCGAATTGTAAAACACCAATTGGCAGATGCGGAGGCTGCAGAGAACAAAGTATATCATATACATGTCATAAATGTGGGTTCACAGGACCATAAAAAAAAAATAGGAGGCACAAGAACAATGGGTGATGTAGTCGGATTAATTCAGATTATGCCTACTGAAGTCTTACCAGACGATCAACTAGAGAAAATGATCGAGGAAATAAAAACATATGTAAAAGCACCAGCAAAAGTTGGAAAAGTAGAAATCATAGCAGTCGCATTTGGGCTGAAAGCTATTAATCTTAACATTGTCATACCCGATGCATCTGGAACTGGTGGTATTGATCCTATAGCTGATGAGATTTCAAAACTGAAAATGGTTGAATCAGCAGAAGTAAAAGGCGTTGGACTTCTCTAAAGAATCATTAGTTTCTTTAATCAATTACTCTTCTCAATTCTCTTTTAAATTATTACTTTTCAATTTTATGGATTTTTCTTTTCCTTCATTAAATTTGAATATGGTTTATGATGCAGATTTTATTTTTCTGCTCTGCTGAGCATTGATATTTCGGATTGAACAAATACCTGTCTGCGTTGGATAATAAACGGGATATGTTGAATTACTGGTATCTCCTTCGACGAGTTCAGCCATATACATTTTTTTGATATGCCATTTTACGGTATGATGATTTAAATCCAAAGCATGAGCAATCTCTAAAAGATGTTTACCAGGGTTTTTCTCTAGATACGACATAATACGGCGAGCATTATCATTTCGAAGAATTGATTCAGCTACTGCTTCTTTTCTTGATTCAATACCCCCTTCAACCAAATAATATACTTTTTTGCCACCAATAGCTCGGCTGCGGACCAGATTGGTTTGCTCTAATTTTCTCAGATGCCAGGCAGCATTACTTGGTTTTAAATTGAGTTCTCGAGCGATTTCCCGAAGATGTGAACCAGGATACTCATCAATGTATTCATATAAATTCTTCCGAACCGCAGTATCCAACACATTTTCAGGAGTAACATACTTAATCCCCCCAATGGTGAGAACAGCAATAATAAATACCACGGTTCCAACAATCAATAATAAATTCTCATCTAACATCCCTTGACTATGTACTGATTCTTCTGCACCGGCAAAAACACCGAACATAAAGGAACAGAAAAAAAAGGCCAACATCAAAACTATCCATCTTCTCGTATACATCCTATCCCATCCTTCTCAAACGTGATTACCACTAATGAGAGAATGACTTAAAAACTTTACTTATGCGTAAAAAAACCAATGATGTTATCGTTTTCTTTTTCAAGACGGACAAAACCAAATCGTTCAAATTGCACGATTTCTCCCTGATCGATCTGCTTGATTGCTGGTTCACCAACACCAGAAATCTTTTGTAAACTATTTGAATTAAACTCATCACCCGTATACAACAAACCCGGTATAAACACCGTAACCGGCACATTATGATCTGGAGTCCATTGAATTTTCAAAGAATCAGCGATAAGATCCTTACCAGCAAATGATCCAACTATCATAGTTGATTGTATTTTCTCAACACGAACATTATATAAATCCTTCAATCTAAACACATCACCCTCCGTTAATTGATCAACATCACTTTTGGAGATAAAAAACGTGTTTGTCGTCTGCACTATTCGATTTCCCATTGTTTTATCCACGGGATGAAAAGGAATACATACCTTCTGACTAGATGCATCCTTAACAACTAATTTTACGGGTTGAAAAACAAAAAAGAAGCGTTTGGCAACAGGATCAATAATCTTTCTATTTTCCGCTTCAACCAGACTAAAAGGCACCGTTGATTCAACCTTTGAAATCCCCTGCTGAAACACAAATTGTTTCAATGCCGCAGGAACAATACCACGACGAGCAAGTCCTCGAAGCGTCGGCAGACGGATATCATCAAAACCAGAAACACGCCCATCCTCCACTAATGGAGTAATCTTTCGTTTAGATACTGGCATTCCTTCAATATTCAACCGTGCAAATTCCATAAGCACCGGTTTACGTAGACCAAGCTTATCCAAGAGAAAAAAATAGACTTCATCACGTAACTCATATTCCTTTGTACGAAAGGGATGTGTTATCCCACTGATGCTATCTTCCACTGCACCAGCAAAATCATACGTAGGCCAAATATGAAAACGATCTTCTTGTAAAGGATGATTCTCATTGATAATACGAAACAGAGTGGGATCTCTCATCGCAGAATTATCACTTTTCATCTCTGCATGCAAACGAAGCACAGCTTTACAGGTCTTCTCATGCATTTGCTCCCATAATTCCAACTGTTGCTCTGGGGATTTCTCTTGACATGCACAAGATTTTTTTTCTTGTCTCCCCTGACGAATACGATCAGATGAACACGTGCACACATAGGCATCCCCCTGATGAATCAATTGAGCTGCAAGCTCATAATGCCGAGGGAGATTATCCGATGTATGATACTCTTTATCCCAATTGATACCAAGCCATTCTAAATCCTTTTTTTGTTCATCATAAAACAATAGTTCATCCTTAATAGGATTCGTATCATCAAAACGAAGAATAAAGGTTCCCTCATATTTCTGCGCATATTCAAAATCAACAATCGCTGCTTTCGCATGACCAATATGAAGATAGCCATTTGGTTCAGGTGGGAAACGAGTGATTACTTTTCCCATTTCAGCCTTGGGAAGATCTGGTAATGAATAATCCCGTTTTTGTTTCTTTTTTTCCAAAAGCTCTGGAGCAATCTCTTCTAATTCCGCACGTTGATCTTCAACGGAGAGTTGATTAACATCAGCAACCACTGATTTCACAATGGGAATGATCTCTTTTGGATGAAGTTTTTTTTTAAACTGACCAATGACTTTTCCCATCACTGCCTTTAACTGAGCAGATCCCTCAAAAGAAACAGCATTTTGTAAGGCATATTTTCGTGCCGTCTTGGAAACGGCTTCTACTTCATCTTTCATTTTTTTTATTTCTCACGAGTCATCGCATAATCAGCAAGACCAAGTAACACTTGTTTTGCTGAGCTGTCATCTAAAACCTGTAACGCTTTTTTTGCCTGTAAACTGTAGTCCTCTGCTTTTTGTTTGGCATACTCAATTGATCCAAGCTCATCAAAGACCTTATACACTTGTTTCACTTCTTCAGCATTCGCTGTAGTTTTGCCAAATAAATCAGTTAAAACCCGTTTACGTTCACCACTTGCATGAGTTAAGGAATGAACGGCGATAATCGTTTTTTTTCCATTCCGAATATCATTTCCAATATCCTTACCTAGGGTTTCAGCATCACTACTCATATCTAGATAATCATCCCGGATTTGAAATGCTAAACCAAGACAAGTTCCATATTCCTGTAAACCAGCTTGAACCTCTTTTGATGCACCACCTACAATTCCTCCACCTTCACAAGAAATACGAAACAACGCAGCGGTTTTCATTTGGATCATATTAATATATTCAGATTCACGGACCACAAATCTTTTTTCAAAATTCATATCAAGCTGCTGACCTTCACAAATCTCAATAACAGATTGGGTCAGATGCGTATACAACCGACGGAATTCCTTGATTCGTTCTGGATATTTTCCCAATACCTCAAATGCTTTTGCAAACAGCAAATCCCCTGCGATAATAGCCGTTGGTTCACCATATTGGACATGAACCGTTGACATCCCTCGACGAAGTGAGGATTTATCCATGATATCATCATGGACCAAGGTGAAATTATGAATGATTTCAAGAGCTAAGGCAAAAGGCATTACCTTTTGATACTCACCAGATACCGCTTCACAGGCCAGCATGGATAATACCGGACGTAATCGTTTCCCTCCTGCCATCGGTAAATGCCGGGTGGCATCATATAGATTCTTCGGAGAACCCTGTTTCAGAAAAATATCAAGTTCCTGATTAAAAACTGCTGCTCGTTTTTCAATTTCTTTTTTTAAACCCATCCATCCACCTCAACCTCTTGAAATTTTTTAACATTATCACAGCCCGTTAGAAACATGGCTGCACGTAATTCTTTTACAACGGCATCAATCTCAAAAAAGGCTTCTTTTTTACTTTTCATTGCAGCTTTTAACAAACAATTTGCCATACCAACAACATCAGCTCCAAGAGCTAATGCTTTAGCTGCATCAAGTCCATGTCGAATCCCACCTGATGCAATGATTGGTATTTTGCCTGTTGTTGCATCTAGGACTTCAACAAGTGATTGTGGACTTGGAATACCCCAATCCCAAAAGGTTTTTCCACCACGAGCATGTAAGCGGTCAAAATGAAGATTTGCTCGATAATGTTCAATAGCAGCAAAGGACGTCCCACTCATCCCTCCTATATCCACAGCAGCAATAGATGTAGTCATCAATCGTTGAGCCACATCAAAAGAGATCCCTGCCCCAGATTCCTTTACAATAATTGGGATATCAACATCTTCCGCTAATTGTTTAATCCCATCAATGACACCGTTGGCATCAGCTTCTCCTTCAAACTGAATGACTTCTTGTAAAAAATTCAAACAAATAGCTATCGCATCCGCATCAATCATCTCAATCATTTCAGAAACAAAGGAAACAGTTTTTTCATGACCCCACATCACCAGCTGAGATGCACCAATATTTCCAATACGGAAAGGGATATCAAACTCTTTGACGACTTGATAGGTTTCCTTAAGACTTTCTGTTTTTAGTCCTGCTCGTTGAGAACCAACGCCCATGGCTAATTGATGTGTTTCAGCGGCAGCAGCTAACCGTTCATTGATTCTTTTAGCTTTATCGTAACCACCTGTCATCCCAGAAATCAACAATGGAGCACCAATTGTTGTTCCCAGAAAAGAGGTGGAAAGATCAATGTCATCCTTATTAATCTCAGGTAACGCGTTATGTCTCAAAAAAATATCAGCCCAATAATTGTGTGATGCGTTCACATTTTTTTCAAGAGCAATGCGGACATGTTCATCTTTTCTACTTTCAATTTGATTCATTTTTGATTCCTCCAATGAACAATGGTTTGTTTTGTGGGTTTATCCATTAAGACATCATATAATCGTTCAGGATGATTTCCATTAATTAAACTGGTATCAACCTGTAATTGAGCAAGCTTTTTTATAGTTTGGATTTTACCAGCCATTCCTTCCGTCACATCAGGATGATTATCAATGGTGGTTTCTAACTCATCAAGATCATAAGCATTGATAGAATCAATAAATGCTGCTTGATCATCTACTTTTGGATTCGACGTATATAATCCATCTTCATCAAGCACAAAAATAACCTTTTCAGGTTTGAATCGATCTGCCAGAGCGATCATCAATAAATCCCCTGAACAAATGGAAAAAACATGTTTTTTATCAAGTGCAACATCCCCAAAAGTAACTGGAAGAAATCCATGGGAAAGATAGTGGTCAAAGATATCATATTGAAACCAACTGAGCATACCGTCATCTAGAAGAGCAGCGGTATGAGGCGGAATGGAAACGGCAGCTAGTTTTTTCTCTTGTAATGATGCTAAAACCATGCTGTTTAATTGCTGCACCATCCGTTGAGTAAGAGCAAAACCAGTTTTCTGCTGTTCATCATGATATCCTGTATGCAGGGAATAATCCTTAGCGTATCCATGTCCAAAAGAACCAGCACCATGAACAAGAATGACCTGTTGTTGAGATCGTTGAATTTGGGTGGATAAATCATCCATGATCTTTTTTTGAAATTGAGCTTTTTGCGTTTTTTTGGTGATGACACTTCCACCAAGTTTTATGATAAACATACATAACAGTATACAGGTACCCCTATAAAAAATTCTTAATGTAATGAAAAAGCAATGATGCTATAGTGATTTATCTTTTTTTTACAGACATAAAAGGTTTATCCTTGTTTTCCTCTTTAATCAGCCATAACGCAATAGGCATGGCTTTTGTTTCATCGGCCATTATTGAGGAAGGGATTTGCATTTCATCAGATTCCAATTTTTTTGTACATGGTTCACAGATAAAATGATCCTCATTAACCACTATCCCCGATCGGTTTTCATCAGGATGAAAATGCTGATTACATACATCACAAATTTTACGTTTCATGAACAAATTCACCATCCAATATACTTTTATATAGCGTCTCAAAGCTAAAAAACCTTTGGTCTACCTACCAAGACAATTGTTCGATGATGATTAGACAAAAGGCAAGGTATAAAATAGAGAAGTAAATTATACGTGGTATTGTGAGGATGCAGAAAGGTGGCTGAAAAAAAAGATGACTGAGACTGTTCACGTTGAAAGCAAAGAACATGCTAATGGAAAACCAAAAATCGCTTATTTCTCCATGGAAATCGGTGTAGATGAACGTATTCCATCATATAGCGGAGGATTAGGAGTCTTAGCTGGAGACAGTATAAAATCCTGTGCAGATCTTAATGTTCCAGTGGTAGGAATCACTCTGCTCTCAGAAAAGGGATATTTTTACCAACGTATCGATCAAGAGGGAAACCAAATTGAATTACCCATAAGGTTCAACCCTGCTGATTATCTCACCCTTCTTCCAACCACTACAACAGTGATGATTAGTGATCGAGAGCTCACAATACAAGCATGGTTATATGAATATCGAGGTGTCAATGGATACATTATCCCTGTGCTTTTTCTTGATTCCAATGTTGATGGAAATAGTGATTGGGACAAAACATTGACCACTTATCTATATGGTGGTGATCAGAAATATCGACTCGCTCAAGAAATAATCCTGGGCATTGGCGGTGTCCGCATGCTCAATGCGCTGGGCTATGACACCATTGAACGATATCATATGAACGAAGGCCATGCTGCACTAGGCACCCTTGAACTCTATCATCAATCCAAAGATGTTGAAAAAGTGCGAGATCAATGTGTATTCACTACCCATACACCAGTTCCCGCAGGTCATGATCAATTTGATTTGTCCTATGCTCGGCCAATGATCGGCGATATTCTTCCAGAGATGGTATTAGACGATATCACCTTTGAAAATAAATTGAATATGACCAAACTTGCCTTGTATTTTAGCCATTATGTGAATGGAGTGGCAAAAAAGCATGGGGAAGTCTCCCGATCCATGTTTCCAGGTTATTCCATTGATTCCATCACTAATGGTGTTCATACTCAGACCTGGGTTTCCAAACCATTTCAACGCTTATATGATACCTCTATGCCTGGATGGCGATCAGATCCATTTCTGCTTCGATCTGCATTCAGTATTGACAAAGAAAAATTATGGAATGCTCATCTTGAAGCAAAAAAGAAACTTATTGATTTTGTGAATCTTCGTCGTAATGTGGGGATGAACTATGATGATTTCACCATTGGATTTGCTCGACGGGCAACAGAGTACAAGCGACCCGATCTGTTAATCTCTGATGTTGAACGATTACATCATATCGCAGAAACCGTGGGACCAATGCAAATAATATATGGTGGAAAAGCACATCCGAAAGATACCTCTGGAAAAGAGGTTATTAAAAAAATCTATCAAACAAGAAAACAACTGAGTGATCGGGTTAAACTCACCTTTATCCCAAATTATGATATCACCCTTGGCAAACTGTTAACCGCAGGATCAGATGTGTGGTTGAATACCCCTCGCCGACCGTTTGAAGCCTCAGGAACATCCGGGATGAAAGCAGCCCATAACGGAGTGCCACAGTTTGGCACCCTTGATGGTTGGTGGCTGGAAGGCTGCATTGAAAACATTACTGGTTGGAGTATTGGACCAGAAAAAACAGAGGATCAAGAATCTGATGATAAAATCGATCAAGAGGATTTGTATTATAAATTAGAAAAACACATCCTTCCAAAATTTTACCAGGATCGAGATAACTGGATACGAACCATGAGAAGTTGTATTGCTATCAACGCCTCATTTTTTAACACTAATCGCATGAT
>CAZVKY010000025.1:0-20901 GCA_964627915.1 uncultured Thermoplasmatales archaeon | reverse complement strand
ACATAAATACGAATTTCTGATCCATCATATACTCCAGCGACATGATACCAAACACCCTGCTTGACCTCAGTTGAACTATACGTCCAACGTCTTTTGTTCTCTGTGTTAACTGCAAACTCAAATTGAGAATTATCATATGAATGTTGAATCTGCCATTGAGCATCTCGACCCTTATTGAGGATATTTGCCCAGGAATCACCGGTTTCAGGATCAATACTCCATTTCACCCAGGCCATAGCAGTGAAATTTCCTACAAGGTTTAGGTTTTCACTATCTGCAACATAAACATAATCGTTATCTCCATCAAATGAAAGTGCACTATTCTGAACACCTGTTGTCCAATTTGCTCCATTTATTGTACCATCATTTCCATCAGCGGAATCAAAAGCAATGCTGCCAGTATTCTCATCGAAATGCCAAATAGAGATTTCATCTGATCCAGTGGTTGTATCATAATAACAAAATGCATCAGCAGAGGTAGGTGCAGATTCAACTCTTCCATCATGTTCTCCTATACTATAAAATTGATAATAGCCTGTTCCATTGGAAAATATAAAATCCCATGACCACGGACTACTACTATCAGTAGCATATTGCATCCAAACTGGTTCACTGCTTGAGGAACCATCACTACATGATGCATTAATATAGATCTGATCGAAATATACATCATCATTATTGTTTGGCATCAATCCTTTAAATCGAATGTTCATATCTGATGGAAACGTGTAATCAGTTTCATTGATCCACACCTGTTCATGATAAAATTCATCATTATTGTATTCACTGAGTGAATAGGTGATAATGGTTTGCCAATTTGATCCATCATAATAATCAATGGTAAATTGCCTACTTGCGCCAGGATTTGCATTTTTAATGAACCAAAAATCAATAGTGATTGTTGAATAATTTGGAGAATCAATATCAACACTTTCAGTTAAATAAAATGAGGCTGCATCACCACTGTTTTGAATATGGATTGCGTTATTTCCCTGATGTGCATCTAATCCGCCAGTGTAAATATCACAATTGCTTCCACCAGAAGTATAATTACCAAATCCCTGTTCAAAATCATCATAGGTTAGCGTTTGATTTGAACAACTCGTCCAATTTGAAGAACTAAACGCATAATACAACGTGACACTATCAAGTTGGCTGCTTCCCGTTGCATTTATTTGATATGGTGAACGATTAATAGTAAATGGAAGCATTTGAACAACGGTTGATAAATCAACTGTTGGTGTAGCATTTCTCTTTCCATCTTGTAATGAACCAATAAATAATGCACTATTACTTGATGTGTCTACAACAGAGGTGTCTACAGCAAGACCGGAGAATGATTCAGAAGAAGAAAACGTTATCTTTTCTCCAACATCCCACTCACCATTATTGTTACTATCATAAAAAGTGAAATTATCATTCGAACTGGTCAACGTAAAAGATTGACTTCTACCACCAATAACAAAATCAATCTTGGTGTTATCCTTTAATGTGTCACCACCTTGATGCTCAAGCACAATATTATTTCCTTCAATATAACCGATAACATTTACCTGAGTGCTATCCTCAGTGACAAGCGTAGCAGATAAGGTAACATACAGAACAGAAAATGATGCAACAGCAACCGCAAGCAAGACCACGGTTCCAATGATCTCTGAAACCCCATCATTTCTTAGTTTTCTATTATTTCTCCATTTTCCATTCATCTCATCCACCATTATATATCATTTTTTTATTGTTTAAATCTGTTATATCTTTCAATAATCTCCGTAGATGTCAAGGCCTGATTATAAATAAGCATCTCATCAATAATTCCATCGAAAAATTTCTGAGTTCCAGCATCAGAAGCAATCGCAATATCGCGAGTATTATGTTTTAATTCTCCACTAATGGTGATATTATCTTTTTCAACACCATTAACAAACAATCGAAACATGTTTCCATTATAGGTCATCAGGGGGTAATACCATTGGTTGAGCATGGGTCTTTCTTCCCCCCATTCCACACTATATTTTTGATCTCCATCAATATATAGATGAGCCTTCCATCCATCCCAACTGTCCTGTCCAATACCATGACCATCCCAGTCACCTTTTTGAAGGATTTTAGCCGTTTTATGTTCAGCAGGTTTTACCCATGCTTCATCATTTGAATATTTTCTGTTGCTGACCTTTTTCATTTTTGCTCACCAAATCCTTATGGTTGATATTCATTATAATAACAAAAAGTATCTGCCGTGGATGGTGCAGATTCCACTCTTCCATCATATTCTCCAATACTGAAAAACTCATAATAGCCCGTACTGTTGGGAAAATCGAAATTCCATGACCACGGACTGGTTGTGTCAGGATTACTTGCATCTGACCATTCTGCCCATTCAGTTGAATATGGTACATATTCTACTGCATCATACGAAGCAATAGTTACATCTATGTTTCGAGCAACTCTAAATGCATCCCAATATGAACTGTCTTGATTGTAAGTAGCAAGTCCGAAATAACCACTACGAGGTGAACTATCGGACATCGTGACAGAATCCCATTCAGTGAAATTCCAATATCCTGAAACTGTATATTGAGTACAATAAACATTCGATGAATCTGTTGTTATTTTAAGATAATACCATTGTCCAGTGTTCGCTGGATTATCTCCTGAAACTCTTGAACCGTAATCCCATTCCTCACGCATTTGAGGACTTTTATGACCTGACCTAGCATCTATCACTCCTTGATAACCCGCATTGGAACCATCTGAACCAAATATTGCAAGTCCAGGACCGAGTTCATCATTACCTGAGCCACCTGAGTTATATACCCAGGCACTTACAAAATAATCAGAATCAAAAGATTGACTGGTATCTAATTGGATTTTATATGCTTCAGAACCATCATTATTATGACCTGAATAACTACCAACAATAGAGTAATCACTACTGCGGCAGGGAGAAATGCCAGTACCACCTGCTGAATCAAAAATATGTGATGTTTCCTCGAAATCTTCCCATAAAATAAATGTGTTCGAAGCATTACCTGTAGTCGTTACTGAATCGTCGCCATAGTAAATGTAGAAGTCCCTACCTGAAGTTGGCAACCAGTCAATTTGTATATAGTACATTGCCCGATAACCATCATCATACATTTCTCGAAAATAATCAAGTTCAGTTCCGTTAGCATTAGTGAATCGTATATCATCGAAGTCCGATTGGCAACTTTCATTGCAGTAGATTTTGTGATCTGAACTAATACCATAACCATACTGGATTGCGATTGGGACTACAATGTTGGTTTCAGTGGAAGTCTCTTCACTAATATTGAATTTTTGTCGATAGGAAAAATTAGTGTTCCACCAGTCTCCAACCCCGCCTGTAAAATTGTTATTACTCCAACGGTAATATAAACTGACACTATCAAGTTGACTACTTCCAGTTGCATTAATCTGATATGGTGAACGATTAATAGTAAATGGAAGCATTTGAACAACGGTATCAAAAATAATTGTTTTCCCTTCTTGTAATACACCATAAAGCACCACATCATTTGTGGCTACATCAACAACGGTAACGGTGACCTGTTTTTCAGTTAGATCATCATAGGTAAATCTTACTTGTTCACCAATATCCCATAACCCATTATTATTGATATCATCAAACACAAAACGACTATATTCTCCAGCAGTGGTCTGTATTTGATAACTTTCTTCACCAATGGTCAATGATTTTCCACCCTGATGAGTTAACACAATTTGGTTATCAATGATGTCACCAGCTACAATAGCAGTTGACTGCTCAGAAGGCATGGGAGCAGATAACACAACCACATAGATAACAGAAAACACGCTAACAGCCACGGCTAACAACAGCACTGTTGCAATGATTTCAGATACCGCATCTGCTTTCCTGTTTTGCATCCCTATTGTTCCTCATCTAAAATACAAATTTAAACATCAGTATCGATAAAATTCCTAAAAGAAAACTGAATCGAAGTCCCCCTGAAAGATTCCCATCAGTAAAATAACCGGCAAGCATTCCAGATCCAATTCCTTGCACAAACACAAACGAATATAATCCATACTGTAAATGAGTGGGATTGATTGATGCAATCATACCTTGTGAACCAGTTTGCTGCATTTGAATATCAAAAAAATAACTAAACAAGGTAGTATCAAGAATATACATAATAAAGATAAAAACAAAAAAACACATCATAATCACTACCATGTACATGGACATGTTTGCATTTCGCTGCTGACGAACCTGATTCACCTGCTGCAGTTCCCGTGCTGCTGCTTTAAACACCTCGGGGGTGTCTCCACCCATCTCAAGACCTCTATTAATGGAGAGCACCGAACGTTGAATCAACGGATTTTTCATCCGATCAGAAAACTGAAAAAACACCCGTTTAATGGGTAGATGCCAGGATAATTCCGCGTTCATTTTTTTTACTTCAGCAGTTAACCGAGCAAAATTTCGTTTCGCTAGCATTCTCATAGAATCAAAAATATTCATCCCAGCAGAAAGTGAATTAGAAACACCAACAAAAAAATCAGGGAGATGATCCTGGATTTCGATTTTTTTCTTTGCAACTGCATGACTATAAAAAGAAAATGGACCAATAAGCAGCAGCAACGAAAGAAACCCAATGTCAAGATAATCATACATCATCAATGACAAATATCCCAAATAACTAAGAATTGCCACCGAACTCAGCAGTGCGATGATCATCACCGTTGAAACAATAAAAATCTTTACACTATTCCGATTATTTTTGATCAACTCCGTAAAAGTACAACCTGGTTCCTCCTTACTTTTTCCAATTTCAGATATCGTCGTCGTCTTAATCATAAAATAAAACACAAGATACAGCAGGGGTAACACAAGAAACGAAAGAAGAAACAACACATCAAACGTAGATGTATTTGATCCACCAACAAAACCCATCACAGAGATAATAATAACCAGAAACAATGGAAACGCAATCACACTCATCACAAATAATTCAGCGATCAATGCTAAAAACTCAAGGTTTTTCTCCCGGGTGAGCAGATCATCCTCCATGTATTGCTGCACCATGGTATCAAAATAATTACCCAGATTACTCCCTGATTGTAATGTTCCAACCATTCCCTGCAAAAAAGATTTAAGTTTTGCTGAAGGTGCATGTTCAACACCCTGTTGCAAAGCAGTGATGCTATCAATTCCCATCACATTGATTTCCCGAGAGATCTTTTCAGCTTCAAATTTTAATTCACCATAAATATCGGTTTCTGATAATGCCAGAAACATTTGACCTGGTGAAAGACCAGTCTCAGACATAGTGCTAACAAAATTTACTGCATAAGGAAGAAAACGATCAATACTACTTGCCCTTCGACTCACTAAAAACAAGGGATAATAATAAAACAACACCCAGGGTAGAATGGTACTGAGAAGAGGAAAAGCAAACAAAAAAACCAAGGTAAGAACAGATTCAAACAACACAAACAACAAAATACCAGCAACAAGGCCAATAACACTAATCAATAGGGTAGTAAACAAGGCCATTGCAAGATATTCATCATAGGTTATCGTGATATTCGCTTGTTCTAATATCAGATTTTTATAGTTATTTTTCTCTGGTTTTATTTTCTTACTTAATCGTTTGAACAATCGAAAACAAAACTTAGAATATGATGATGATTTCATAACTCATCCTTTCTCATTTGTTCCATGATTGCCTCTGGATCTTTTTTATAACCAGAAACAATTCTACCTACGTCCTTATATGAACGAATCTTTTTTTTCTGCATCCAGGTCAATGCTTGCTTACGACGATCTAACTCTTCTTCTAAGGCCTGATTATCCCAGCCTTTATCATTTTTGATTTTTTCTATGATGTTACTTCCACCATGATACACAAACCGATCATCAGCAGGGGAAATCCATGAAAAAGGCGTTACAGAGATCAACCGTTCTGAACCCGGGTCAAGTTTGATGATTTCAACGATACTTTTCACCCGACGTTCCACTGCTCCTTCCAATGTATTCACTGCGCTTAAAAACACAATAACATCAAGCGAAGTCAACAATACTCTGGGAAGAGAAATAGGGGGGCTTTCCAATCGTTGAATCAAGGTTTGAATGTCACTAGCATGCACGGTTGAATACGAAAGATGCCCGGTTGCCATCGCCTGAAACAACGTATATGCCTCTTTTCCTCGGACCTCACCAACAATGATAACCCGAGGTCGTTGCCTTAAAGCAGCTCTAATCAAATCAAACATATCAATATCTTTGGTGGATCTTTCCTTATCTGAAGTTGAAAAACCAGTACGGGTAGTTCCCGCAATCCAGTTTTCATGTGGAAGATTGATTTCACGGGTATCCTCTACTGAGACGATTTTAAATGATGCCGGAATGAACAAAGACATCGCATTAAGAAGCGTTGTTTTCCCACTTGCTGTCCCTCCACAAAACAAGATAGATGAACCATAATCTAAAATCAACCAGAAATACGCTGCCATCTCAAGAGAAATAGTGTTATTATCAATCAGATCAATAGGGGTAAGCGGATTATCACGGAACCGGCGGATCGTAAATGTTGAACTTGCGGTAACTGTTTTTGCAAGCGTTGTCTGCAACCGGGATCCATCAGGAAGTTTCCCATCAACAATTGGTTCATAAATCGAGATTTGTTTCCCACAGATCTGAGCAAGTTTTACCACAAAAGAATTTAATTCCTCATCATTATCAAAAACAATATTTGAACGAATCGATTCATACTTACGATGATACACAAACACGGGAATATTTATACCATCACAGGAAATATCCTCGATTCCATCATCATGCATAATCACATCAATTCTACCATATCCAATAAAATCACGAATGATATAATAAAAAATCTTTTCTTTCGAGGATGATGAAACCTGTATATGATTAGCAGAGATGATTTCATCCAATATGTTAGTTAAAGCTTCTACTTTCTTTGTATCATCAATATCATACACATCGATATCCGTTTGAATCCGAAAAATCCGAATTAACGTCTTTTTCAATTCCTCTTCTTCACTAGAAAGCTTTGGCTCAGTTACTTTATACACATATTCCTTTATGTGATCATCAAAAACAATTTCTTTTTGAGCAAAATCAGCCCATGAAGGGGATGCTTTGTTTGACATTGCAGCATCCTTTTGTTTGTTTAGCCTGTCTTGTTTTCTTTTCCCTTTTTGAAGTAATCCTTCTTTCTTTTTGGATTCAGTTATTGATGATTCTTCATCCTTTTTCTCAAGCAAAACCTGATTTCCCATTCTTTCTCTCCTCTTTCAAGCAAAACATTGCTCTCTCTGGTAGACATTCTACTGATGAATGAAAACCGAGTTTTTTTTAAAGATGTCACAGTCTACCGTTTTCCTTCCTCGAAATGGCATTAACTCTAAGACTCAGAACATTAATTTAAGTGTTCCATCGGTTACATCCCATCGAAACGCGATAAAACATATATATTCATAATATAAAATCTTACTGATTTTCCTAGTTTTTTCTAAACAAATGAATATAATCCAGTTTTTCCCTCACTCAATTTGAAGAATTAAATGATAAATAAAAAGGAAAAGAAACGATTCTTCTTTAAGAAAAATTAAGCAACCTAAGAATCATATCCAGGTTAAAAAACCCATTGAAGAACAACTGTAAAAACGATTTGTTTTTTGGAACACTTAAAGATAATGATCCCCAATCACCTTCTTTTCCATATTCATCCTTTGCCTTAACCTTAACCTGATAACTACCCCGTTTCTCCCAGGTATGATTAATAGTGATCTCATCACCACTTTCAAATGGACCAAGCCAGCTACTTTGTTTTCCATCATCCCAGTCTACAAAATAATACACCATATTACCTTCTTCATCGATTGCAGTGCAATAAAATTCCTGATTTTCACCACTTTTTACTTTTTGCTTCCCCTCAATAATTGGTGTAGATGGAGCACTATTTGCAGTGTTTATCCGTAACGCAGGGTCACCAAAAAGATTAGTCTGATAAAAACACCATCTCATACCGTTTTCATCTATTTCAAAGATATGATCCTCTTTAGCGAAATGATTTGCTCTTCCAAGCTCAAGAATGTTATTCTCAAATACCTGTCTAAAAAAGGATTCATCATAGGCTCCAGAGGGTGATTCAAGTGTATCCTCACTTCCAAGCCCATACCGGGCGTTGAGAATACAGGCAAAAGCACCATTTGGAATTTCACAGGTCAAAATCTCTGCGATACAATCCTCTTCTTTATATCCACTGAAACAGTTATAATTATCAAATGATCCCGTAAGACAGGAATGAGAATACAAGAAAAATGGTTTTTCATTGGTAAGATATCGAAGATTATTCCCACTTGTTTTAAAAATATAATTATGATTTCCATGACCATCATGATTGATAAAATGATACATAGTATTGCAGAGATGTTCATGTAACCATGAATAAGACCAGGTTTCATTTCTATCATAAATTTTATGGACCATATATTTATCTGGAATACTTACCTGATCCTGAATATAATCCTTGTAGTTACCACCATATGCAGAAACTCCCGGAAAACCAAGATATTCTCCAAGAAAAAGGATTTCACTAAGATAATCATCTCTTGTTTGATCATACCATAACGTTTTTTTCACAAAGTTATTGATTTCTTCCACGGAATCAACACAAGCACGACCAACCCAAACCTCTGCATAAAGATCCGCTTCATCCTCATCGTTTTCATCATTAAAATCCTTGCTTTCCCCATAATGAGCATCATGATCATCATTGAAATTTCCATCCAAACAAGCATAATACACATCTGAAGGAATATCATCAGCCTCATAATCAAGTGTCCCAGTCAATGGCAATCCTTCCTCATCAGCAAACAATTTCCTGCAGGGTAAAATATTGTCTTCTTCAACGATTTCATCAGCATCACCGGCAAGTAACACATATTCTGTTCCTAACTCAGTATATGCATATCGAATAAAATTACGGATCCGTGCCTGTGTATCATCAAATAATGAGATATTATCAGAAACATCCTCCTGATAAAATGGATTATCAGGATTGTTATCCCCCCAAGTTCCATTAACACCATAGTCTGAATTTTCAAGTATGCTTTCAATAGTAACGATTGAAGCAGTCATCCCTTGATTAATTTTTGAATCAATAAGATCCTGAAAGGTATACTCAGCAGTTGCTTCAGCAAATTCCTCTGACGTAATAACAACATATTGACTCGTTTCAAGGGTATTGATCGTTGTTTTATCATATGAAGATACATCCTCCGGGTTTTCAACAACGCGACTGATAAGAGCTGCGTCGCGGCTGAAACAAGGCGTATTATCTTTTTGTTGCGTATAGGTTAACTCAACAGTCAGGGTCAAATCTGGATAATAAGAGATTTCATGAGAAAAAGAATCATAAATCACAGGGTACAAATTAAGATGAAGGAGGTTATATCCCCGCCAGGTATAAATCCCAATGATTTCATAAACATCATTCTGAGTTTCATCATCTGATTGCGTGATGTTATTATTACTTTCCGAAATTATTTTTTGCGACTGCTCATTCTGATTTGAAATATGAAATAATGGTTTACCTGTTTCAATAGCTGATGATCTGGCAACGGTTTGTTTTTCACCGGTTTCAACGGTAATGCTCTGTATTGTTTGATCCTGCGGTAATAAAATACTAATGGGTTTTACTGGAAGACAGGGTTTACCAAGTCTATTAGTGTTTGATAATCCATCCATACTAATTTTATCACTTACTCCATCTGTTGCACTGTTTTTTATCAGTTGACAAGGCTCAAAGGTAAACGTAAACGATCTTGTTTCATCAGATGTAGAATCTGAACTACTGCTTATTGTTGGTATCAACATACATAAAATAACTACTAAAATTATCATTTTTTTAAGCATTCAATGTCACCAATGATCCTCTTTCTATTTATTTTATATTGAAACAAATATAAATAGTTGTTTAATTAAAAAGTAAGAATACATTGATGCTTATCACTCATTTTTTTATCAAGTAAGACAAAAAATCAAGAACTATAGTTTTCGATAATTCTTTTTTTTATCAAAACTTTTCTAACCTTTGTTGTTTTCGTTTATACTGATTTTTCGATTCATTTTTGTTCATGTTAACCTTGCTTCCCTCACCATCGGAAATCAATTGATCCCATTCTTTCACATCAGTATTAATCCAATCCTTAATTGACTGAGGCCTCTTGACATCATCTGGTTTTTTATTTGAATGCCTATTTTTCACTAATCTTTGAAGCTTCGCTGTAGCAGGTTTCATAGTTTTCCCCGTTTTATTGCGTACAGAGGCTTTTTTCTGTACTCAACTCTCCTCTCATTTTCTAATGCATAATACCTTCAAAAGTGTTTGCGAGACCAGCATATCAAAAAATATAAAAAACGCCGAGGAGGAGATTTTGACTCGTATTTACTAGTAAATTTTAAGCGTTTTCTTCTGTTATATGAAAGATTAAAAGATTTGGATCTATCTTCTTTGACATGTTGATAGGATGTGTTATTGTTCATCATTCTGAATCTTTTTTTTTGTGATACAAGTTTGTTCTTATTCACTTTATTTTAATAAGTTAATAAAAATATTTAAATGGTTGTAATCCTATTCTTCTAATTGGGGGGAACTCTCCTTGAAATTACAAAGAATACTGATGAGTTTTTGCTGTTTTCTTCTTATAAGCTCTTTTACAGCTTCGTTTGTGACTACTGAGCAGATACGGGAAGATTTTGATTTGCAAAGCCCTGGTTTTGTTGCTGATAATGTGTTTTCTGGGAGAAATGCTGATTCTTTTGGTCCAATGGATTCCGCATGGTATACCTTTAGTCATGATAATCGTCATACGGGTCAAAGTCCATACAATACTAGGGACAATCCGATGCATGTGAAATGGAAATTCGAAGCAGAAATTCTAGGATTCACTGGTTCGCCGGTGATCGATAAGAACGGGGTATTGTATCTTCCTGCGGAAGATTCTTATTTATATGCATTAAATCCTGATGGATCAGTACTTTGGCAGTTTAAAATTAACGATTGGGGGACTGATTCACCTGCACTTGCTGAGGATGGCACGATTTATATTGGTTCATTAGACAACTATCTGTATGCGATTAATCCAAATGGAACGTTGAAATGGCGGTTTAATGCACAGGATAACATCATTCAGTCATCACCGACGATTGGCGCAGATGGAACAGTGTACTTTGGTATCTGTGGCCCGGGATATGATATCGGTCGGGTGTACGCGGTGAATCCAGATGGAACGGAGAAATGGCATCAAGATGTCGGAGATTATGTTTATAGTACGGCAGCGATCGGTGAAGATGGAACAGTATATATTACCTCCAATGATCAGTATCTCTATGCATTAGATCCAGATGATGGTTCAGTTATCTGGAAATATCGAACAGGAGCCGGTGGACCAAGTATTGGAGATGATGGAACCATCTATGTTCCATCACATGACCATTACCTCTATGCAGTCAACCCAGATGGAACACTTCAGTGGAAAACTGAGATCGGAACCGGAAGCTCAGACACACCCGCGATCGGTGAAGATGGCACCATCTACATCGGTGAGTTGTATTTTTATGCAGTAAATCCCAATGGTACTATTAAATGGATATATGAGGGGTGGGATAAATACGACTATCAAGTAACCTCGTCAGCATATGCTATTTCAGCGGATGGCCTGGTGTATTTCGTAGCAACTAATGGAAGCGGTCGCGGAGGCGATCTTTTCGCGTTGAACTGTGATGATGGCAGCCTACGCCTTCAGAAAACAATAGCACCAGTTGATTATCAGTATTCTCAGCCGGTGATCGGAAGTGATGGAACTGTATATGTTGGCTCTGAGTTTTTTGGTGGTTCAACTGATGGGTATTTTTATGCATTTGGCAGTGTGGAGGGGAATCATCCGCCAGAAACACCAGATATTGATGGACCCGTTACTGGTAAAACACAAGAAGAACAAACATATACCTTCACAATAAATGATGTTGACAATGATGAATTGTTTCTTTTTGTTGATTGGGGTGATGGATCTGATTCAGGATGGAACGGTCCATATAATTCAGGTGATGAGATTACTTTGGTTCATACATGGAACTGGAAGGGGACTTATACGGTGAAAGCTAAAGCGATGGATGAGCATGAAGTGCAGGGTGAATGGGCTACGTTAGAAGTAAGTATGCCAAAGAATAAAATCAACTCTTATTTTCTCAATGATTTTTTCAATCATTTTTCTTTTTTTATCCTCGAATTTAATAAAGGAGGGAGACTTCAGTGAGACATAATACAATGCAGATTATCCTAGTATCAATACTGGTCTTTACCCCTGCAGCATCCATTGTCATCTCAGATGATAGTTTTGAACATGAACTATGCTCTCTGGAAGGTCATGGCCCGATGGATTCCGCATGGTATACCTTTAGTCATGATAATCGTCATACGGGTCAAAGTCCATACAATACTAGGGACAATCCGATGCATGTGAAATGGAAATTCGAAGCAGAAATTCTAGGATTCACTGGTTCGCCGGTGATCGATAAGAACGGGGTATTGTATCTTCCTGCGGAAGATTCTTATTTATATGCATTAAATCCTGATGGATCAGTACTTTGGCAGTTTAAAATTAACGATTGGGGGACTGATTCACCTGCACTTGCTGAGGATGGCACGATTTATATTGGTTCATTAGACAACTATCTGTATGCGATTAATCCAAATGGAACGTTGAAATGGCGGTTTAATGCACAGGATAACATCATTCAGTCATCACCGACGATTGGCGCAGATGGAACAGTGTACTTTGGTATCTGTGGCCCGGGATATGATATCGGTCGGGTGTACGCGGTGAATCCAGATGGAACGGAGAAATGGCATCAAGATGTCGGAGATTATGTTTATAGTACGGCAGCGATCGGTGAAGATGGAACAGTATATATTACCTCCAATGATCAGTATCTCTATGCATTAGATCCAGATGATGGTTCAGTTATCTGGAAATATCGAACAGGAGCCGGTGGACCAAGTATTGGAGATGATGGAACCATCTATGTTCCATCACATGACCATTACCTCTATGCAGTCAACCCAGATGGAACACTTCAGTGGAAAACTGAGATCGGAACCGGAAGCTCAGACACACCCGCGATCGGTGAAGATGGCACCATCTACATCGGTGAGTTGTATTTTTATGCAGTAAATCCCAATGGTACTATTAAATGGATATATGAGGGGTGGGATAAATACGACTATCAAGTAACCTCGTCAGCATATGCTATTTCAGCGGATGGCCTGGTGTATTTCGTAGCAACTAATGGAAGCGGTCGCGGAGGCGATCTTTTCGCGTTGAACTGTGATGATGGCAGCCTACGCCTTCAGAAAACAATAGCACCAGTTGATTATCAGTATTCTCAGCCGGTGATCGGAAGTGATGGAACTGTATATGTTGGCTCTGAGTTTTTTGGTGGTTCAACTGATGGGTATTTTTATGCATTTGGCAGTGTGGAGGGGAATCATCCGCCAGAAACACCAGATATTGATGGACCCGTTACTGGTAAAACACAAGAAGAACAAACATATACCTTCACAATAAATGACGTTGACAATGATAAAGTGTTTCTTTTTGTTGATTGGGGTGATGGATCTGATACAGGATGGAGCGGTCCATATACCTCAGGTGAGGAGATCACGCTTGCTCATACGTGGAACTGGAAGGGGACGTATACGATGAAAGCTAAAGGTATGGATGAGCATGAAATAGAAGGCGGATGGGCATATCTTGAAGTGGTGATGCCGAAATATAAGATGATGGATTCTTTGTTGAATTGTTTTTTTGAGATGCAAAAAGGTGTGTTTAATATTTGGGAGTTTGTATTGAGATGAGCAGTTTGGTGAATGTTTGTCCTGGGAAGAGATACGAATATGCGGGTAATGAATACTTTATATTACTGCCTGGGTTTAAATTTAAGAAGATTATAGAAAAATAAATACCATTGAATATACTGCTTAATTCCTTCAATTAAACAAATCAAAATAATACTACCATCAGGATTTGAACACGAATCTATATGAATGATTGATACGTTTCTCTATATCATAATTTATATGAAAATAATAGTTAAATAATGTCATATAATTAATTACATATTACTAAATAATGATAATAAATTATAACATATGTTATAATATTACGCCGAGGAGGAGATTTGAACTCCTGAGAGACCGAAGTCTCACGAGATTTCCAGTCTCGCGCCTTACCAGGCTGGGCCACCTCGGCAGAAAAAATTGTATGAGGGTAACAAATGATTCCTTATTTATGTTTTTTCCAGATGGAAGGATAGGTCCCCTTTGGCATAAACACCCTTTTGATCTCAGCACACAATCCAGTATCTTTCTCAATAATGTTTTCTGTTGAACACGTTGCTTGTGCAATTGCAACACCCTCTCCTTTCATGGTCATAATAGCGACCATATCATCTTTTTTTATTCCGGTGTCAACCTCGACCACACCGGGAAGAGCAAGATTTGCCCCATGACAGACGGCATCAACTGCTGAATCCCGGACAATAATCTTTGGTAATGGATGAAGTAATTCTTCATAAGGATGAAGTAATTTTAACAACCAATCTTGTTCATCATTTTTTTTCCAAAACACCATAGCATCCTTCAAATCATGAAGGGTGATCAACTCTTTTTCAGAAAACCGTCCAACCTTTGTTCTTCGCAGTCGAGCAAGATGAGCACCACAGCCCAGTTTTTTACCGATATCCACACAAAGCGTTCGCACATAGGTTCCTGCTTCACAACCCACACGAAACAAGACATTATTACCCTCTTTTTCTAAAAAATCAATATAATAAATCCTGCGTTTTCGCCGCACTCTTTTCACTGCGGATCGAACTGGAGGGAGCTGAACAATATCGCCCTTAAAACTAGTAATTACTTTTTTAACTCTCTCTTCGGAAACAGATTTATGAAGACTCATCACCGCAACATATTCCTTACCAGCTTTCACTAGCACCGGTAACGCACGTGTTGCCCGACCAATACCTAATGGCAACAGTCCAGTCACATGAGGATCAAGAGTTCCCGCATGGCCAACTTTATCTTTTTTAACAATTTTTTTCACCCACGCATCAATCTGATGGGATGTTGGCCCAGATGGTTTATCAATGAGCACTAGTCCATTTCCTAATCGTTCTATGAGGGTTCTCTCAGATGGTTTCTTTCCATAATGCGGATCAGTAGTAGTTTGAACCTTGACCAATCGAGATCTTTTCTGTTCAGCAGGAAGTAACTGGTTTTTTTCTTGCATACTTCCCCCTACAATACGATACCTCTTAAAAAACGTATTACTCATCAATATGGGACATAATCAAATCAATGATCTCCTCTGGTGACTTTTTAGAGGTATCAATAACAAGATCATAAATATGGGTATCTTTGAGATCAATATCATAATATTTTTTATAACGGAATCGTTCACTTTTCTCCCGTTGAATCAGCTCTTTCTTCTGATGAATGAGGCTTCCTTGTTCCCTTTTTTTTATACGCTGTGCTCTTACATCAATAGCAGCGTCAAGCATGATTTTAACCGCTGGAATGTTATTTAAATGCGCAAGCCAACCAGCAAGTCTTCCCTCCAAAATCACATTTCCCTTTTCCAGGATTTTTACTTGTTCTTCATCCAGTTGACGATCAATTTCATCGTTTTGTTCACAAAATTTTCCAAACTCAGCAAGACTCATCTTATGTTTTTCTGCTTGCTTCCGAAAAAGCAAACCTGAATAAACATATGGTAAACCCAGTTTGTCCTTTAACAATTCAGCAACCGTTGATTTTCCACTACCCGGTGTTCCACTAATGGTAACTGTTGTCATCTCAAACCTTTAAAACGAGGGAAGAATCTTCTTTTTTGTTTCCTTCCACCAATCAGACCAACTGATCCATTTCAACCCCTGTCTAATTACCTGCCCAACGACCATGGAAAACACTAGATACAACCACAACCATGCCTGCCATAGAAAACCAATGGGTTTATCAAACAAGGATACACCAGTAGCCCAGGGAACTGTGAAATAAAAATAGGTTAGATTCCCCAGGAAAAACCTTAGCCACATAAAAATAGGAACAATGAAAATAAATAAGAAAAACATGGGTTTCATCATTCCACTTGATGCCTCTGTCTGTCGTCTCATAATCTCGGGTTGCTTTTTCATCAATTTATTAACTCGGTTGGTATCTCCTTCCTTTCTTGCTTTTGAAATTTCTTTCTGAAAGGCCTTAGTCATCTGTTGGGATTCACCCATTTTCTTCCAATCAGTGAATAAATTCTGAAAAAAAGAAGAAAGAAACACCACGATCACTCCAGCAAGAATCAAGGTTAGCACTGGAAATGCTCCATCAAATCCAATTAATGGATAAAACACGGAATTAAGACTTGTTGCTAAAAAACTACTGATACCAGGATCACCAAAGATAAATAGCATCACAAACATCAACAACATCAACATCAGTAATTGACTGCTACCCTGTGCTGCACTACTTTTTTTCGCCATTTTTTCAACCTTATCCTATAAATTTTTTAGCATGTTTTATAGATAAATAATCTCCTCACCAGATTATCCTTTAATTTTACTCATTGCCGAAGAATCCACGAAGCACTGGATGAATTTCCATTGCTTGTTCTTTTCCAATTTCTTCATACAATTGAGAAATAATACTCACTGCCAATAATACACCTGTTCCACTTACTTGACCAACAGTTCCAATAGCATCAGAAATACCTGCTAACGCACCCACCGTTGCACCACTAATAACGGTAATTACTGGAATATACCGCTGGAGAACTTTTTTTAAGACACGAGGATCACGTCTGAACCCTGGTATTTGCATACCGCTGCCTTGAATCTGTTTTGCAACATCCTCGGAACTCATATTCGTTGTTGCGACCCAAAACTTTGCAAACAAAATAGAGCCAATGATCATCACAGAAAGATAAATAATAACTTTTAAAGCAAACTGCCAAGGTGCATGACCTCCATATCCTCCACCCATTATTGGTAACAACCAACTATTAATGCCACCAAGATTAGATAGATACCACGCCCCACCAGCTAATGGCTGAGTACTCACCGTTAAATCATATGTTCCAATCCACCATTGACCACCGAGGAGAGGAATATCTGATTGATACAGCATCATTGCAAACATGTTTATATTTGCAAGAAGTGCAGAAACTAAAATAACCGGTATGACAGAAGCATACATCAACTTAATTGGATACCTGCCACGAGCTCCACGAACTCGTCCGTGAGCAAGAGGTAATTCAACCCGCGATCCTTCGATATAAACAACAAGGAAAAAGATAAATAGAGTACCCAGTAAGGGAACTATCGCATTAGAAAAACCAATATTAGGATTCCCTAGGAACAATGATTGATATCCACCCCCCAGAATCTCGCCAAGTGACATATGAGATGAGAGGTAGTAGGTTCCAGGAATAACTCCTGCAGGAGGATTGCTCATAGACACCATACCTCCTTGCACAGGCAGCCAGTTAAAGATACCAGTGAAAATAGCTTGTGAGACACCAGCAGCGATAAACAATGAAATCCCAGATCCAATCCCCCATTTTGAAATGGTTTCATCCATGAAGAATACAATAAGCGCTCCGATAACCAGTTGAATAACAATGATTGTGTCTGCTAATGGGACACCTACTGCATTAGTAAGCCCCTGAGTCGGTTCTAGATAACCAAAGATCTGAGGAACAGCTTCTACAATAATCATCACGACAACAAGGATCTTCTGTGTTCCCTGATAAATCGCTTTATCTTCTGTGTTTTGCAGATCAAGATTAATGATTTTTGCACCAACAAACAACTGCAGAATAATGGATGCAGTAACGATTGGTCCAATTCCAAGGTGCATGATTGAACCAGATGCTCCGGCCATAATGAACCTGTATTGGGAGAACAAATCAATGACATCGGGTTTCAACCCAAAAATCATGACATTAGTGAGAACAAAATAAATGATAAGACAAAGAATAGTCCAAAACATTTTGGTTCTGAATGTGACATGTCCATCTGGTTTTTTAATTGCAGGCCAACGTTCGATAAGCGGTTTAAGCTTGTATAGATAACTTTTCTTTTCTTCTGCCATATCTAACCCGGTACCCTAATATTATTTATGACGATGTTTCGATTGAGCCTTTTTGATCTTCGATTTTTTTTATGGCGCTCTCAGATGCCTTCTGAACGGTTATCTTATAAGGTTTGTGAACTAGTCCACCACCAAGAAGTTTCGTGTATCCTTCTTTTCCTAAATCAATTTCTTTTTTATTTGGAAATTGTTCTTCTAGTTTTCCAACATTAATGATAGTATCTTTTTTAATGGTGCTTTGTGGTCTTTTAAAACCATGCTTTCCAAAGAAATGATCGGGCATATATTTTACCATATGCATGAATCGATGTTTTTTAAGTCCTGCGTTACCTTTTCCACCGCGAAGACCCTTACCTCTGCCACCTTTTTTTCCTCTACCGTGGGTCATTGATCCTCTGAATTTTTTTGTTTTCTTACTAGTCACATCAATCACGTTCCTTGTCAAAGTTTTTATCTTTAAGTCGAAAGCAGATAAAGTAATACATTATTATAGTTTCGGATGGTTTCCACCTATTTCTCGCTTCTTTGCTTTCTGATTTCTTCGCATTTTTCCTTTTTTTCTACGCTCAAAACCATTTTTTCCATTATGGTCTCTAGCTTTTTGCAGAATACTGCAGTAGCACCGTCATGGTCTCATCCCTTTTAAAACCATTTGGTTAAAATCACTGCTTCAACAGTATTTTTATTCTTGAATCATCCTTAAGATAGGTAAAAATCTTGTTTTTCCTTTTTTCTGTTCAATCAACAAAATGTAAAGCATAAAATAAATACCAATATTAAAATATAAAAGAAAGGTTTAAATAAAGAGCTGCCCATAAGAATACATAACGAAAACAAACTTCATCAATGACATGTGGAGGAAAAAAAAATGAAAAAGATATGGAAAAAAGGTATGATACTCGGAATTATCGCACTTTTTATGAGTGTATCAATGGCTCCAGCCCTCACGGCTGTACCAAAAACCACTGAACAAAAAGACACCATTGCAATTGAAATAGCATCAGTTGCATCTGATGGATCACAACAGATTGAAACATTGGATCTTACTGAGGATGAAGCAGCAAATCTCCAACTTAGCTTAACATCGCTTCTTGAATTAATCCGATCAATCAAAGATAAAGACTCACTGCTTGATTTTTTACAATTGTTCTTCAATGGTAATGAATATCCAATTCTATCAAAAATAATAACCAATCTTTTTAACTCACAGCTTTTAGAAAACCGACAGATTGTTGTCAGTGAAGGCTGGAATTATGATTTAAATCCTTTTAAGAAAACAGAAACCGATGTCATGAAACCATTAACCGTCTGGCGTTATTGCGAAAGTGCAGAGAAACTCCCCATACCAAGTTCCACTTCAATCATACGCTTTAACCCAATGGAAACACAAACATATACAGGTAGTCAACTTGGAATTCTGGTTCGATTCAAAGGAATTTATGTTCATATTCCACAGAAACTACCAGAACAAAGTTTCACGTTTTTCATCGGTTTTGCTCGACATGCTGGTGCCTTTGAATTTCCAACGTTTACCATGCCTGAGCTCTAAAAAATAAATATTATTTCCCTCCTTCCATCATTTTTTCCTTTTTTATTTTTTTTATTATATTTTTACCAACTTTCATTGTAAATACCCTGCTTGATAGGTATTATTATAAAAAAGCTTAAGAGAACGTACCTCATTCTTTTATATGAAAATAGTAATAATACTTGAGGGGTATATGATGAAAAAAATACTCATTGCCATTTTTTTAGCTGGGATTTTGCTGTTAGTTCCCTGTACCGCTGCCTTTACTCTCCCGGTTAATAAAGATGAACAAACTTATTTAAAAAAGCTGGTGAGCCAGGAGGAAAATAAATCCATACAACAAACACTTGAGGAAATAATCAGCGATATTGAACATTCTGATGGTAATCTTCACCTGTCTACCATAGAATCTATTCTAGAAGAACAAATTGACATTGAAGGTCAAATAGGGTATAAATCCGTTTTAGATACTGAGTCTTGGGAATGGATCATTGATCGATTAGGTTGGGTCTATATCACAACAGACAATGTCATCACCCTATTCAACAAAGGAAATCACATCATTACCGTGTTTTCTGCAAAAACCGCTCTATTAACTGGCTGGTATCAATCACTTCTTCTAATGAAAGATACCTGGCAGACGTTTAAAAACAATCCTCAACTTATGAGTTTGATCGATTTTGTGAATGCAGTCTCAGCGGTTGTAACATTTACTGTGGCCATTGTCTCTGATTTAACAGATGGTGAACAAGAACTAATCGATGCATTAACTGATTTTAAAACAGAGATACAATCTTTTTTCACTTTTCTAAAAAATGAACCATGGAAAGCACCAATACTCATCTATGGAACGGTAGAAGGTATCAGTAATACTGCTGAAGTTAGCTGCAATGATAACACGGTTACTACTTCTGAAGATTATAATCTCAGTGTTCCCACTGAAAATTCTAATTTTCCCTGGTGGATTCACCAATGTGAAATTACTGCGAGCACAGATAGTAAACAAAAATCACAATCAAGTTATGCTTTTTCAATGGGTAAAATCGAAGCGAATTTTGATTTCTCAACAGAACAAACCATACCACAACAATCCCTGTTTCTTTATCTGCAGCAACTGTTATTTGGGAAAATACCATTCCTTCAACAGGTTTTCTAATT
>CAZVKY010000024.1:3117-21633 GCA_964627915.1 uncultured Thermoplasmatales archaeon | reverse complement strand
CTCATTGGTGGACTTTCCACTATTTTTGCACATATCTCCCATGAAAAATTATTTATGAAAAAAGTAAAAATTGGTAATCATTGTTTCATTGGAAATAAATCCGTAATCATGCCTGGGGTAACCATTGAAGATCATGTCATCGTGGAACCCGGAACAGTGGTTGCTGAAGATACAATCCTCAAAGAAGGAAAAAGATATCATGGAAACCCTGCCGTTGAAAAAAAACAAAATAAATAAAATTTAGTTCAGAATTTGCCCCTTAAATCTTAAAGCCGACGGAGGGGTTCGAACCCTCGACCTGCTGATTACGAATCAGCCGCTCTACCAGCTAAGCCACGTCGGCAAAACATATCTACCAGAAATATACTTCTCCAATAAAAACGTGACTATTAACATTTTTTTAGTTTAAGATAAAGACTAGTAGTCAACATCTTTTTATCAGCCATGTTCATTGTCCATTGATTAAAACATGATATGTGGTGTTGATGAGGCCGGGAAAGGCCCTGTTCTTGGACCTCTCGTGGTTGCAGGTGCCTGCTTTTCAGATGAAGAAAGAATAAGTTCATTAGGAGTAAGAGACTCAAAAAAACTCTCTGCTCGGAGAAGAAGTCAATATGCAAAAGGAATCAAGCAGATTGCATCATCCTATGAACTCTTAATCATACCCGCAGCAGATATCGATGATATGCGAAAAGTGATGACCATGAATGAAATCATGGTATTCTCCTTTCATAAAGTGATTAAAAAGCTGCAACCAGATCTCTGTTATGTAGATGCTGCTGATGTCAATGAACAACGATTTGGAATGGAAATAAGCAAACGTTTACCAAAAAACATTGAAATTATCTCCAAACATAAAGCAGATGATATCTATCCTGTAGTAAGTGCGGCTTCCATCCTTGCCAAAACCATCCGGGACAGAGAAATAAAAAAAGTTGAACAAGAATTACAAAAACGATTAAAGCTACCTCTTGGGAGTGGATATCCCTCTGATCCGCTCACCAAAAAATTTCTCAGCACTTGGGTAAAGAAACACAAATCATTACCACCTCACACCAGAAAGTCATGGAAAACAGCGAAACGTCTTATGGATCAGATACATCGAAAAACACTTGATGATTTTTAGAAAACAGAGGGGGTCCAGATCAAGGGATTGGGATTAGTGGATACATGATCTGGACCAATTTCATTGAAATGATTGAATTTTTACACTGTCTTCTTCTTATTTAAATGAATAATGTCAAAACGTCATTTTGACAAAACGTCAATGCAGAAAAATAGTGAGAAAAAGTAGGGAAAAATAAGAAATGTTGATTAGGTATTTTTCATTGAATGAGAAACACTATTGAGCAAGGTTTTTTCATCAAATGGTTTGCTGATATAATCACTGATATAGGGAGCTAATAAAGCGATTTTATCATGATCACGGGTGCCCTTTCCAGTGATGATTTTTATTGCTACATTTTTTTCAAAACCCCGTTGCACAATCTGATTAATGGTTTCCCAGCCATCCATCTTTGGCATCATAATATCAATAAAAACAATACCCTTAAAACCCTGTTCGATTTGTTTGATACAGTCTTTTCCTCTGGAAACAGTGGTTACATCGAACTGATGTTGTTCAAAGAATGTTTTGAGTGCGGTGAGAATATCTTTTTCGTCATCAACTATCATTATTTTTTGGTTCATTTTTATATCACCTTCTCAGTTAGTGCTCATTTCTATCACGAGCTTTGTTACTGATGCTATTTAAAAACAGGCTGGCAGACTTACAAAATGGAAAAAAATTAAAAATGAAAAGAGGGAAAGAATAAAAATTATTGATGTTTTTCCTGAAAATCCGTTAAGAAATCAGCTAGTGTTTTCACACCCTCTAAGGTCATTGCATTGTAAATGGAAGCACGCATGCCTCCAACACTTCGATGACCTTTTAAACCAATAAGATTATGATTTAAGGCTTCTTCAACACATTGTTTTTCCAGTTCAGGTGTTTTAAGGGTAAAGGTAACATTCATTAAACTTCGAGAATCAGGTTTAGCATGACCCTTATAGAAACCATCAGAGTTATCGATTACGTCATAGAGCAGAGATGCTTTTTTCTTGTTAATATTATATTGTTCCGTGACACCACCAATGCTTTTCAGATGATCAAGAGATAATTTACACATGTAAATCGCCCAAGTGGGACCCGTGTTAAACAAGGAATTCTTTTTTGCATGCGTGCGCCATTTCTGCATAGTTGGTGTTTCTTCTGGTACTCGGTCAAGTAAATCATTTCGTATAATCACTAGCGTTACCCCTGCTGGACCAATGTTTTTCTGAGCACCCGCATAAATCACCCCGAATTTGTTCACATCAATAGGTTTATCCATAATATGAGAACTCGTATCACAGACCAGGGGAACATCTGAGGGAACATCTGGCCAATCATGCCATTCCGTTCCATAAATAGTGTTGTTACCAGTGATATGGGCAAAATCAATGTTATCACTAAATGAAACATTCTTTGGAATATAAGAAAAATTTTTTTCTTCAGCACTGGCAATGACATCAACATCACCATAGAATTTTGCTTCTTTAATAGCTTTAACTGACCAACGACCAGTATTCACATATTCAAATCTTTTTTTATCAGTTCGGAGATTCAACGGAGCCATCCAAAACTGAGTTGATGCTCCACCCTGTAGCCAGAGAATAGTGTAATTATCAGGGATTTTCATCAGTTCTCTTACTAAATCAGATGCTCGATTATGCATGGCATCGTATTCTTTTGATCGATGAGAAATCTCCATCATGGACATACCAGTGTTATTCCAGTTTAACAATTCCTCCTGAGCTTTCTTCAAAGCTGACACCGGTAATGTAGCCGGTCCAGCATAAAAATTATACACGCGTTCAGTCATCATAATCTCCCCTTTATCAGGTCAAAATCAGGGAATACATCACGGTGATTTAAACCATTCGGCCAATATTTTTATGTTTATATTACATAAAATTGATTGTGGGTTCAAAAATTATGTTTTTATTCAGATTGGTGTGAACTGTAAAGAACGCTGACAACAGATGTACAATAACTCCTTAATAAGCAAACAGGGCACAGTAATAGACTGTGAGGAAAAACCTATGGACCAGCTATTAATCAAAGCACTGAAGAACACCTTTCATATGCAAAAAGAAGATGCTGTTGGCCTAGCCAAAACCGTTGAAAAGATTTTTGATGGAAACAAAGAAGTTGAAGATATGAGTATCGATAAATACGCACGAGCACTGTTTTATGAGCTGCTTAATGAAAAACTGTTGAAACTTCGCAGAGAAGAATTCAAAGAAGAAGGAAAAAATATGAGAAAATACTACTGGTCGTTCAACAAAACAAAAATCGAGAAAAAAGCAACTAGAAAACAAAAAAAGGAACTCTATAAAATATATCATCAAATTCCAGAAAAAGCATGGGCTCAGCGGTTCAGCACCAATTAAAAAAAATATTTTTATCCTTTCATTTTATAATTATAAGTCTCTTTTATGTTACCCTGAAAGTGATTGAAGATTTTTTTCAAATCTTTTAAGTTTTTCTTGAGCCCGAGTTATCATCCTGTTTGCTTTTTTAAGAAGAAAGAGTAAGAATTCTTTATCAATTTGTAAGATGCCATTATCACCAATGGGCATATCAATCCGTTCAGTGCTACAAAGCTCAACAATAATTTGATCCTGAATACTTTTAATTCCAGAATGTTTCAAGCCTGATGAAATACCCAGTTTTATCATCTGATCTGCAGCTTCAATGGACTGACAACCAATATGAAATATTGGTGGTTGACCAAGTAACCATAATTGATCAGTATCATAACAGTCAACTGCGTGCATTAATTCTCTTTCATTTATTTGATGATGCCATTTACCAAGAAAACAAGCATTTTTTTTATCCCCAATCCGAGGAAGTTGCAACACAACAATTCTTCCAGCACAACTACTCGTGGTAAAATAGATATCCATTTCATTTATCTTATCCAACAAATGAATGATAAGCGTATCAACCTTACCCTCCTTTTTTGCCATATAATATTTTTGTAAGGCGTTTTGCTTATGTTTTCCAAAATACGAATCATGAAGTTGCATATGACATTCAACCATTTTCAGCACTGGTTTCTTTTATTTTTATATCAATATCGCGTTTCCTTAATTCATCAAAAAAAAGGGATGGTGGAATGATTTCCTCAGGGCAGAATACGCCATGCTGTGTGATAATGTTTCTTGCAATTAAATCAGCAGTGATAGCGACAGGAAAACCTGTGGTTCTCATCATTGCAGTAAACCCTGTTTGTTTATCAAAGTAATCAATCAATTGATACTGAACATTGATGTATTCATTCTTCCGCTTTACTTTACTTAATACCTTTAATAAAACCACATCTTCATTTGTTTTTGGAAGAGATTGAACGAGAAGAGAAATAAGCATCTTTCTAGGAGAAAGCATGGTCTTATCCACCACAATTGGCTTTGTTGATCCAAAACCAAGATCAAGAAGAATTTTCATTTTTTCACAATGACCTGGGTATCGGATGGTTTTATAATCCAAAGTATTAATCTTCTGTTGATACGTATAAGGTAGCGTTGATGATCCACCTGAAGTAATAAATGCTTCCATTTTTCCAAATGGTTCAGGAAATTCAATGATTTCTCTTTCCGTCATAGAAGGTTTCACTTTAATCTTTGCATTCTGTAAAACTAATGCATCCTCAGTATACTCATTAATCAATCCATTTGGAGAAAACACGATTTCATAATTTAATGGAAGTTGCGGATGAACCGGAAGTCCACCTACTCGAAGATGAACAGATTCAACAGTATCGTTCTTTTCAACAATGTCTTTTGTGATGATAGACACTAGACCAGGGGCCAGACCTGAATCGGGGATAATCGTAACCTGATTCTTTTTTGCTTTTTTGCCAAGATCTCTTTGTTGACTAACTACTGTATTATTTCCACCAAGATCAATGAAATGAGTGTGATGAAGAATACATTGCTTGGTCAATGATAGGTTATAAAAATAGGGCACAGCTGATATGAGAACATCAGCTGAACGAATAAGTTCTTCACTTTCTTCATCGTTATTGATATCAATCTGAGAAAAACGCAACCGATTACTGTTAATAATGTGGGATGTTTCAGTTAATGCCCTTTTTGATTGATCTACCAATGTAACGTTCTCAAAGAAACTGTTTTTTATCAAATCCGAGGTAATCGCTCTCCCCATTAACCCTGCACCAATGACTACGGCATGCACACTATTCACAACCTGTTATTCAACATTTTTTGCTTACTAACGACTATCCTAACGCTGCACTTAATTATTTCTACCAGTTGAAAAATTTTCAAAATCATTATAACAGAGGAAACTATTCACCCTCAGCAAGAACGGGAGGCTCAAAATATGGCCACTGAATTATGGAATCCAAAAATCGAATCGATGAAACCAACAGAGTTAAAAGATTTACAGCTCAAACGATTGAAACAACTCATCAAACAAGTGTATCAGACAAATAAATTCTACAAGATAAAATTACAAGATGCCGGTGTAGCACCAGATGATATCAAAAAACTAAGTGATATCGAAAAAATACCGTTTTTAACTAAGAATGATTTACGAGAATACTATCCATTTGGTCTGGTCTGCACTGAAATGGATGATATCGTTGAAGTTCATGCCTCATCTGGAACTACAGGTAAACCTGTTGTTGGTCCATATACCCGAAAGGATGTTGATCTTTGGGGAGAAGTCATGGCCAGATCCCTTTATGCCAATGGACTAAGAAAAAATGATCGTATGCAGAATTCCTATGGCTATGGCCTTTTCACTGGTGCTCATGGATTTGAAAAAGGAGCACAAAAAATCGGTGCTATGGTCATTACTATTAGCTCAGGAAACACAAAAAGACAAATTGATGTCATGAAAGATTTTGGAACCACTGCTATAGCGGCAACACCATCATACTCGCTATATATGGCTGAGGTAGCAGAGGAAAACGGTTACGATCCCATTGAGGATTTCAAAGTCAAACTTGGTCTTTTTGGTGCAGAAGCATGGAGTGAGGAGATGAGAAGTAATGTTGAAAAACGATGGGGAATCACCGCTCATGAACATTATGGACTCACTGAAATCATCGGACCTGGTGTAGTCTCAGAATGTAAACATAAAAAATTACATATTAATGCTGATCATTTTTATACAGAAATCATTGATCCAGATACCGGTGAAACCCTGGAACCAGGAGAAGAAGGAGAACTTGTTTTTACCACTCTAACAAAAGAAGCATTTCCCGCTATCCGTTTTAGAACAAAAGATTTAGCATCCATCGTTGAAGAAACCTGTGCCTGTGGAAGAACACTTCCCATTCAATCAAGGATCAAAGGGAGAAGCGATGATATGATGAAAGTGAAAGGAGTCATTGTGTTTCCCTCTCAAATTGAAGCAGCACTGATGAAGGTAGAAGGTGTTTCAGATAATTATCAAATCGTGAAAACAAAAAAAGGAGATATTACCTCATTATCTGTGGAAGTAGAACCAACCGATACCTGCTGGAAACAAGGTTCAACAGATGAATTAGAAGAAAAAGCAGAGGCAGAAATCTATAGTATCTTAAATCTACATGTTCCAGTAAAGGCAATCGAGCCCAAATCAATTCCTCGAAGCACAGGAAAAGCAAAACGGGTCATCCAACGATAAAAAAAAGATAAGATAAGGTGTGAGGAGCGTAATATTCTATGATAGAAACATTGCAATCAATATTACCCTATATATCGGGATTATATACTCTCCCCTGGATTGTGATTGGGTTTATAGTAACTATTATTATTGCTCGATTCACCGGAAGAGAAAAAATCGATAAAGCAATGAAAAAAGTAGGATTAATCCTCCTTTATTTCTTTATACCAGTGCTACTCTTCAGAATTTTTATCAGCACTACCTTCGGAACCAAACAAATAGAATTTTCAATCATTGTTGCCGCTATCATTCTTTTCATGTATGTGCTTGCATATCTTTATGCAAAATATCAGATGAACAAACAAAGGATGTCTGCTGATAAAAAAACATTATATCTAAAAACAGTGTTGACTAATCAAGGGAGAAGCTCTGCATTCATCGGCAGTGCTATGATGGCTTTCTGGCAACTGGAAGCAGGTATCTTCATGGCATTAGTCGGTATCGCCTTGTTTGCAATCATGCCCTATATTCTCTCACATCTTCATAAAAAAGAAATAAAAGAAAGTGAAACAAACAAAAACCCCCTTCCCTGGTTTTTGAAACTGTATCCATGGTATCTTATCTCTTTTGTCCTTGCCGCGGTTCTCCTGCATGGACCAGGAGGAATCACTATTAATTGGAATGAATCAGTTCCGTTTCTGGTTAAATTCTACACTGCAATTACCATTCCAGCAGCGCTTTATTATGTCGGCGCAGGTATTCATCCCTCTGATCTAAAAATCAGTGAAATCAAAAAACTTTTAGGATTAGACCCCTCTGAAAAAAGTGATCACTGGAAATGGGTTCGAAATATGTTTGTATTAACCGCGATCATTACACCATTGCTCATCGGTCTTATGTTTGCTCCATTATACATTTACAGGATTATCCCTATTTCATGGTTTGCTGTTATCTTTATTAATGCCATTCTACCAGTAACTAGTACTAATATGTTCCTTCTCCCATATGGAATTGACAAAAGATCGACTGCTCATATCGTAACATGGACTACATTAATCTGTGTGCCTATCGTGGTAGCGCTCATCGCCCTCTTTGATCTCTATCTCTAAGCTATTCATTGATTCATGCTTTGTTTAATTCTTTCAGAATCAACTCAGCAACTTTTTTCCCAGATAACAACATGCCACCAAAAATAGGACCCATACGATTGGAACCAAACACAGCATTGGCACACATACCCGTGGCATACAAACCTGGAAACACTTCTTTAGTATTATCAACAACTGCTTGCTCTCCTGTTGTAGCTGACATTGATCCTTCGACTAAAAGAGTATTTTTGCTCAAGGCTCCACTGGTTGGTTTCACCTTTTTTTTCACGATACAACAAACCTCAGCAGGATGACCCGTTGCATCAATACATTTTTTCGCTCGAATGGTTAATGGATCGACATGAAGACCAGCTACCTCAACCGCACTCCAATTAATCACAAAACCATTGACCACATCATCAGTTAAAAGAACATCTTCAACAGAGATAGTATTGTAAATCTTAACACCAGCATCAATTGCTGCAGCGGTTAGTTTTACTACAGATTCCACTGCATCAGCACTAAAATATCCTTTTCCCTCATCAGTAACAGTGATACCAGCTGCCTCCAAGAGATATTTGGATTCTTTTTGCACCACAATAACAGGAAACGTCATTCCTCCACCCCACATGCCACCACCAATGGAAAGCTTTCTTTCAAAGATGACTACTTTTTTTCCGTTCTTGGAAAGATGTTGAGCTGCTACTAAACCAGCTGGTCCCGCACCAGCGATAGCCACATCAACATCAAAAACAGTGGGAAATTCCTTTGAGAAACGATTAAAAATTGTTCTAGTTACCTGAACATCATCTATATTCATTGCCATAAAACATCAGACTCAACATGAATCCTACATTCCTTATTAAACCATACTGTTAATCTTTTTATACAATCAGGATACTCTACCATAGTGTGTTTACCGTCCGTCAGTTTGAACCTAAAGATATGTTTGCCGTTATCAATCTGGCTTCAAAAATACTTTCTGAACGATACAGCCCCACCCTTTATACTTATTTTTATGAGACATCTCCAAAAGGATTTCTGGTCGCAGAAGAAAATCACAGAATCATCGGATTTGCTATTGGCATTAAACAAAATAGTAATCAGGGAAGAATCGTCATGATTGGAACACAAACAACAAAACAAAAAAAAGGAGTAGGATCACTATTGCTTCAGAAACTCCTTTCCTATTTTGTCAGCATCCAAGTGCAATTCATCGAACTTGAAGTGAAAACAGGCAACACTAATGCGGTTAGATTCTACCAGAAACATCAGTTTAAAATTATTGAAACCATCCCACAATTTTATCAGAATGGTGAATCAGCATATATTATGAGACGGATATGTTTTCCTGGCAGGGATGGCTAAATAAATCCTTTTCTTTATCGGTCATAAACCGCTCAGCCATAAGATTCAATCGGCTGGATATTTTTTCTAGACCGGAGCAATCATTATATGAAAGAAAATCAGCTATTGCTTTGCTTAACGTAAATACTGCAAGGGTATGTTCCCGTTTGGATTTATAGACCTGATAGGGAGTAACATCAAGTTTTTCATATTTTTCGAATACTTCTATGCCATCATCCTCAACGAAGTCCTCCAAGTGCGTTTTTAGTTGCAATAAAAACGTATGCAGCTGTATCAGTTCATCCTTCTGCATAACTATATTCCACCATCAAAATACAATGTTGAAATAATAATCAGGGTTTTTATCATTTTCTACGAAGGATTTAAAAGCAAAGACTGTTTACTACTTATATAATCTTTAAAAAATAAAAAAGAGGGATTGAAAAGAGATAAATTAGTTGTTTTTCTTAGTGATTACTTTCACCGATTTTGGTGTTTTTACCACATTACCCATCTTCATGCCAACAACAGTTTTGACGTTTTTATTATGAGCAATATCCAATAATCGCTGTGTGATAATTCCATCAAAGACAACCGTTTCAATATTTTTACTTTTCTTCAGTTCATCAGTGAGTTCACGAACCGGTATCTTTTTCAGTTCCTTATCCTTTTTATCTAACAACACGGCTTTCAAGGAACCAGACACATCATCCAAGATTGAGAAATAATCCGAACTTTTCGCCTTGGAACTTGATTTCTTTTGAGAAGATGGAGAAGAAGATGATTTGTTATTGCTCTGCTTCATCGTTTTTTTCGAGCTTTCTTTTTGCTCGTCCTTGAACATGGCAATATCATACATCTCTGCATATTGTTCAGCAGGGATTTTATTCTTCAATGATTTCATAACTAGTTTTTGTGGGATCTCCTCTACCTCACGAGTTTGAGGGGCACGAGCAACAAAATCAATATCAGCAGTTTGCAGTAATTCCTTTAGAATAAGTTCACCGCCACGGTCACCATCAACAAAAGCAGTGGTAATCCGTTCTTTAGTTAATTCAATAACCGTTTTAGGCACATTAGTTCCACCAACCGCAATCACATTTTTAATACCATAGCGAAGAAGATTTAATACATCTCTTCTCCCTTCAACAAGGATAATAGCATCACTTTTTTCGATGTGGGGACCAGCCGGGCAATGATCGGGTCCATAATTAATGATTTCCTCAATCTGTACTGCCTGACGAACATTATCCGCAATACTTTCTCCCTCCATTTTGCCTTCTTCAAGTACCTTATTAAGAAGGATTTTAGCTCGTTCAATAACTTTCTTTCGTCTGGCAACCCGAACATCTTCCACTTCTTCAGCAGAAATCGTTGCTTTGCAAGGACCAACACGATCGATGCTTTCAAAAGCAGCTGCAAGAATAACAGTTTCCACCTTATCCAAAGAAGTTGGCAGAGTAATAGTTCCTGAACTTTTTCCATTTTTTGATTCTAACTCCACTTCAATTCGGCCAACCCGAGCAGATCGCTGCAACTCCCTTAAATCAAGTTCATCACCAAGCAATCCCTCAGTTTGTCCAAATATAGCACCAACGACATCAGATTTCTCGATAACGCCATCGGCCTTAATCGTTGCTTTAATCATATATTTTGTTGTAGCTGGATCAATTGTCATTTATTTCACCTTTATTTCACTATGAAGTAATGTCTTTTTGAAAAATAGCACAACTCCTTTGCTCCGTTAGCTTAGAGCATAAGGGAAACCCTTTTTTTCACCCTCGCTTCCAATTATCATGTAGGGATAATTTGGCAAATGTAAATCGAATGAATGAAGGAAGTAACACATGTATAAATGTTACAAGGTAGTGCCATTTTTCATTAAACACTACTCGCGAATATATATTGTTATATTAGCTTTCCGCCATATTTAAATGTTATCCCAATATATTGTCAAGGAGAAATATCTATGAACGAAAAAATCTTTATCGGTGTTGCATGGCCCTATGCCAATGGTTCACTGCATTTAGGCCATATCGCAGGATGCTATCTTCCAGCAGATATCTTTGCCCGTTTTAACCGACTTATTGGCAATCAAGTCCTCATGGTATCAGGAAGTGATGAACATGGAACACCTGTCACCATCACTGCTAATAAAAAACAAATTAGCCCACAGGAAGTCGTTGATCATTATAATCATGAACACACCAAAAACATGAAGGATTTTGGAATATCATTTGATCTATTTACTCGAACGACAACGAATAATCATACCACAGTTGTTCAAGATATTTTTCTCACACTATATAAAAAAAAACATATCTTGAAAAAAGAAGTAGAATCATTTTACTGTCATCAATGCAACCGATTCCTCCCAGATCGATATATTGAAGGAACTTGTCCACATTGTAGCAATGAAAATGCTCGAGGTGATCAATGCGATGAATGCGGCCAACTCCTCGATCCTGTTGATTTAATTGATGTACGATGTAAACTCTGTGGGGGAACACCGGAACTAAAAAACACCACACATCTCTTTTTTGCCCTCAATCATTTTGAAAAACTATTAAGTAACTGGATAAAAGACAAACAACACTGGAAATCAAGTGTCTTAAAATTCACTCAAAATTGGTTAAAAGAAGGATTACATGACCGGGCAATCACTAGAGATATGAGCTGGGGTATCCCAGTTCCATTAAACGGTTTTGAAAACAAAAGGATTTATGTTTGGTTTGATGCAGTAATCGGTTATTTTGCTGCCAGCAAAGAATGGGCACAATTAAAAGGAAAACCCGATAAATGGAAGGAATGGTGGGAAAATACCAATGCAAAACATTATTATTTTCTTGCAAAGGACAACATCCCATTTCATTCTATCATTTGGCCATCAATTCTTATGGGATACAATGAAAAATTACAGCTACCCTATGATATCCCTGCAAATGAATACCTCCGTATAGGTGGTGAACAATTCTCAAAAAGCAAAGGAACAGGTGTGTGGGTTCCAGATATCGTGGAGCAGTTTGATGTTGATGCTGTTCGCTATTATTTATCAATGAATATGCCCGAGAACAAGGATGCAAATTGGGATTGGAATGATTTTGTTATTAAAAACAATGATGAACTCGTCGGAACCTATGGCAATTTCATTCATCGCGTTATTTCATTTACTGAAAAAAACTATGGTCAAATTCCAAAGCCAAATGCCTTTGATGATCGTGATCAAGAAGTCTTAAATCGCATAGAACAAACCGTTCATCAAGTACAAGAATCACTTTCTCAGTGTAAATTCAAACAAGGACTCAAACAAATTATGAGCCTAGCCAAAGAAGGTAATGTATATTTTAATGAAAAAGAACCTTGGAAGGCCATTAAAACAAATAAAACCCAGTGTGCTACAACACTTTATGTGTGCCTCCGAATGGTGAAAGCATTAGGCCTACTTTTGGCATCATATCTTCCATTCTCATCTGAAAAAGTATGGGAAATGACCGGAAACAAAGGATCAGTACATAACGCTCATTGGGAGGATGCATTAAAACCAGTCTCCCCTGGTTTCCCATTAACAAAACCAAAACCATTATTTAAGAAACTCATATTGGAAGATATTATGGTAGAAGAAGACCCCTTTGCAAAAATCGATTTACGAGTAGCAAAAATTATAGAAGTAAAAGACCACCCCAATGCAGATAAATTATATCTAGCTCATATCGATATTGGAGATAAAGGAAAACGAGTGATAGTTGCTGGGTTAAAAAAACATTACACTCCTGATGAGTTAACCGGTAAAAAAATTGTGGTAATTACTAATTTACAGCCTGCAACCATTCGAGGTGTGAAATCAACAGCAATGCTTCTAGCAGCCACAGATAGTGAAGGAGTTGTCTCATTGTTAGACCCACAAGATGCTACCCCTGGTGAACTAGTTACTGCTGAAGGTGTCTCACCAAATCCGGAAGAAGTGCTTTCTTTTGATGATTTTCAACAAATAACGATGAACATCAATAGTGATGGCAAAGCAGTATATGATGGCAAAACATTAAAAACAGAATCAACAATTGTTAATACAGATAAACCAGTAAAAGAAGGAGCAAAAATACAATAAAAATCTTAGATTTGAGGTGAGTAAAACAATGGGGATCGTAACTGAATTAAATCTTCCGTTTAAAGAATTTAAAAAGGGAAAAGTTCGAGATATTTATGAAGTTGATAACACTCTTTTGTTGATAGTGACAGATCGAATCAGTGCTTTTGACTGGGTGCTTCCTGAAGCAATACCAAACAAAGGAATCTGTTTAACACAAATTTCAGCGTTCTGGTTTGATTACTTCAAAGAGATCATTCCAAATCATATGATTTCAGCAGATGTCACAGAGTTTCCAAGCGAATTGCAAGAGTATATTGATCAATTATATGGACGAAGTATGCTTGTGAAAAAAGCACAAGTCCTACCTATTGAGTGTATCGTACGAGGATATATCTCTGGATCTGCTTGGAGATCATACAAAAAAGATAACACCGTTTGTGGGATGAAACTTCCAAGTGGCATGCAGGAATCCGAACAATTTGATGAACCATTGTTCACCCCTTCCACAAAAGCCGAAACAGGGCATGATGAAAACATTTCCTACAAAGAAATGGAAAAAATCATTGGCGCGAAAGATGCTGCTAAGTTAAAAGAATTATCACTTAATATTTACAAGACCGCAGCTGAATATGCACGAAAAAAAGGGATTATCATCGCAGACACTAAATTTGAATTTGGAAAGATCGGAGATCAAATAATCATCGTCGACGAACTATTAACCCCTGATTCCAGCAGGTTTTGGCCAGCAGATGAATACCAGCCAGGGAAAGGTCAACCAAGTTTTGATAAACAATATGTTCGGGATTACTTAAGCACCACAGATTGGGATAAAAATTCTAATCCACCACATTTACCAGAAGAGGTTGTTTCTGGAACAGAAAAACGGTATTTAGAAGCCTACGAAAAAATAACAGGTAAAAAATTAGAAGTAAACCCAGTTACGAAAGCGTAATTGTTTCCGTTGTTTCAGCATCAATAGTGGCAGTTACATAGATTGCTGCCATATCATTTTTTTCTCTTATTTGAACTATTTCACCAGTATTAACAGTATAATCATCAATTGGAACAATGAATTCATGTTGTATATTGATTGGTTTGAGTAATTCGTTCTCAATGGTAATAGACTTTTGTTGTTCTTCAAGGATGTTTATATGATACGAGGGAATAGAATATTTTGGTTCTTGATAATTATATTCAGTTATAATACTATCTTCTACGTTTATCAGTCGAAAACCCCAATAGGCATCTCCAGTAAAGCTACTGGAAACCGTTGTAGTTGTCACATATAATGTCTCATTATCCAGTGTAATATCATCATAATGAACATGTCCATCAAAAACAGCGTCAACATTGTTTGATCGGATAAGATTGAGCAGCGCATCACGGTTATAATATCCGTTTCCTACAAGAGAATCACCCGTGGTATCCCATAACGGATTGTGATGAATCATCATAATGGTTTGATCTACTTCTGAATGACTTGTTAAATCGTTTTCAATCCAATTGAGCTGATCTTGTTGAATACTTCCACCCCAATTGAATACAAGATATGAAAAACCAAGACGTGCCTTATATGGCCAATCATATGAATTAATACTCAAGAAATGGGTGTTTTGATAATCAAATGAATAATATAACGGTCCAAAGTAGTTTTCCCAAAATTTAAGACCATCTTGAAAGGTTTGAACATATCCATCATGGTTTCCGGGACATAGATATGTTGGAACAGTGAAATCCTGCAGGATTTCATAGCAGGTTTGATATTCAAAAGTGTATTCAAATGGGTAAAGTTGCCCAAAGGTGAGATCTCCAGAGATAATCACAAAATCAGGGTTAAGTAAATTTATTTCCTCAACGACTTTCCGAGCTGCTTTCCATCCAATGATTTCTTTAGGATTCTCCATGAGACCTCTTGGATCACCGATATGAAAATCGGTGAGATGAACAAAGGTAAATGAATCAGACATGGTTTCTTTAATATTCACTGCTCGAGGTCTCGTCATGGAATATGTTTCACCTTCTGTTTCAATTTTAAGTGTGAGATTATAGAGTTCTGATGGGACATCTTCTGCAATAGTTACCGTAGCATATTTCAGATTTTGTTCTTCAGTAATCGAATCAATAGATAAGGAGAAGGTTTCAGCAAGTTGGTCATATGCTGTTGAAATAGATGCGCTCACATGATCAAATGCGATTGATTGAAATTGGATGATAAAAGATTGTGTCGGTGTTAGTATAACCGGGATTGACGAGCGTGGATAAAGGATGGTAAGTTCATCAGATTCTTCAAGATTTTGGTAATAAGCTGGATATGTTTGAAAGCTAATTGGTTCAGAAACGATCGTAGTATTGTGTTGACCTGCAAGTAATGAAATATTCGTTGGGATAAGAAGAAAGATAATTGTAATTGATAAAAAATAGAGTAATTGCCTTTGTGTCATAGATTCTATCACAATATGAATATATTTTATAAATTTTTATATTTATCGTTCAATCAATGGTTAATTTAAAAAAAATTTGAAATCTAAGATGAAAATGGCCAAATAAATTTCTTTGAAAAATCAGCTATAACCAATAGTATTTTCTTTATTTTTCATCCTTTTTGAACCGGGGATCTCCAATCAAGACCCGGTGTGCGCAATCCAACTTTTGGAATAAGTGGTAAGTGTCGTTTGTGTTGACTGCACACTCTCATCTGATGAATTCTATTGACATCCTCAACAGTGCTTTTTGTTTCCTTGGCAATAAACTGAACATCCATTTTTCGTTCTAATCCATAAAGAATTTGATCAAGTCGTGTATAACTCATGTTGAGCTCTTTTTCATCTGTTTGACCTTTCCAAAGCCCTGCCGTCGGTGGTTTTTCAATCATACACGTGGGAAGTTTGAGTGATTCAGCTATTTCCAAGACCTGTGTTTTATAAACATCACCAAGTGGCATCAAATCAACTCCACCATCACCATATTTAGTAAAATACCCAATTAACAATTCAGATTTATTAGATGTTCCACAGACTAAGCTTTTTGTTTCATTTGCATAAGCATACAAAAGAACCATTCTCATTCTCGCCTTCAAATTTGCCTTAGAGAGTTTATCTAAGCGTAATTGACTATGTTTCTCAATTTCCATAATTAGAGGAGTGATATCTTTTGTTATGCAATCAACATCATGAGTTTTGACAAATGTTTTAAGATCTTTTCTATCCTTTTCAGGTGTAGCACTATCTGGCAAGAACAAGCATTTCACCTGTTTTTTTCCTAATACTTGCTGACAAAGTAATGTAGCAACCGCAGAATCAATACCACCAGAAAGACCTAAGACCACTGAGTTAGTTTTTGCATTCTCAATATATGTTTTAATGAATGATTTGATTACTGTCGTAGTTTCATTACTATCAATGGATAAATCAAAGACCATATTTCTTCGCTTTCATAGCAACAATCGGACAGTTAAAGAGTTTACGTTCTCTGCTCTATAGTATCGTTATAAAAAATCATAAGAATACCATACTGTTTTCAATTGCTCTAACAATGAATTATCAAAAAAATTCAATGTCATATATCTTTCCAATTTCATATTTTGTCTTTTTAAAAACATTCAGACAATGGCATCGATTTTTACAAACATCAGAACAATGGAACAAAAAACAAATTGAAAAGTATCAACTGCAAAAATTAAGAAAGATTGTAAAAGAGGCATATCACTTTGTTCCATTCTACACTAAACAATTTGATGATTATAACATTCATCCAGAGGATATCAAAACTCTCTCAGATCTTAAACAGATTCCATTTCTAATAAAAGATGATATTAGATCACATCTTAATGAACTAAAAGCAACGCATTATCCTTTAAAAGCATTCGAGAAAACAAAAACTGGTGGAACCACAGGAAATCCACTAATTTTTTATGTAGAAAGAGCACGCTGGCTAGGAAAACATTTTGCATTCAATAGAAACTATATGGAACACGCAGAGTATCGTCCGTCTAATAAAGTGATCTCAATAACTGGAAACAAAGAAAAGATGAAACATCATCCATTTCTTCGAACTCTTGAATTTTCAAATCTTCATATGAAAGATAATGATTTGAATACTTATGCTAAAAAAATAGAATCATATCAGCCGAAGTTCATTACAAGCTATCCATCAGCATTAATGATTCTTACCAAATTTCTCTCCAGGAACAATAAAACATACCCTCAATTAAAAGCAATTTTTTGTCACGGTGAAACACTTTTTGATTGGCAACGCAGATTTTTTGAAGAAACCTATCATTGCCGAGTGTATGATCAATATGGCCATCGGGAACAATGCGTGTTTGCTACAACTTGTACTAAAAGTAATCTCTATCATGTGTTTCCTCAATATGGGATTGTGGAAATCCTTGATGAAAAAGAAAAAATAATTACAACAGAAGGTGGCATCGGTGAGATTGTTGCCACCAGTCTTCATAAAAATCTCTTTCCTTTTATCAGATATAAAACAGGAGATTTAGCACAGGTGACCAAAAAAACTTGCGGCTGTGGAAGAAATTATCCTCTCATCAAAAAAATCATAGGGAGGAAGCAAGATTTTCTGTTTACAACTAATAATGATATGATACCGTTAACTGGATTATATCATCTTATCGTTGAATCAACTGAGCATGTGAAGGAATGCCAACTCTATCAAGACACAGAAGGAGAACTGATCATCACTGTTGTTAAAAAAAAGGATTTTTCAAAAAATGATTTAGATAGACTTAAAGGAAACATCAACAAAAAAATTGGTGATTTATTCAACATCACCGTAATTATTGTTGATGAAATACCTCGAACAACACATGGTAAATATCGATATCTTATCCAAAAAATACCGGTCGATAAACAAAAATAAACTTTTTTTTATCGATCAAAAATCGATTTTCCATAACTATCAATTGCAACAATTAATGGACCGAAATCCTTAACTTCAAACAACCACACTGCTTCAGCCATACCAAGTTTCTCCAACCAAAAGACATCAATAACCCTTTTGATCTGATTCGCAGCAAGTGCACCTGCTCCACCAGTATAAACCAAGTAAACACCGCGATGTTTTAGGGCTTTCTTTGTTTTTTCGCCAATGTTTCCTTTTCCAACGATAATGTTAATGTGAGGGAATTTTTTAAGAAAATCAACCTGAAAAGCTTCCATTCGATTACTCGTTGTTGGCCCGGCAGAGATTACCGTCCATTGGTCATTGTTTTTTTTCATTAATGGACCACAATGATATATCGCGTTATCATCCATTTTTAATGGAAGTTTTTTGTG
>CAZVKY010000024.1:0-3017 GCA_964627915.1 uncultured Thermoplasmatales archaeon | reverse complement strand
ACTTGCTGGATGTCGAGGAGCCTTTTCCACATGAACATCAAGAACCGTTGTCTTGCCACCAAGTCCCATAGGACCTATTTTACTTTCATTTATGGTTTTTATCAAATCTTTTTCAAGTCTTGCCACTGATGGATTAGGATGACGTTGCCCCACGGGTCTGAGCAATGCAATCTTGCCCAGTTTCATAGCTAAATCCGATCCGCCACCAATACCAACACCAACAACAGTTGGGGGACAAGGATTTCCACCAGCTTGAATCATTTCCTTTACCACGAATTCCTTTACACCCCTAAGACCATCTGAGGGGCGCAGCATCACCAATTTACTCATGTTTTCACTACCGCCACCCTTGGGAACCACCGTTACTTGGACACTATCTCCACTTACAAAATCATAATTTATAACAGGAACATAATCACCAACATTGTCATTATGTTGTTTTCGTGTGAAAAAATCATAGGAATTAGGGCGCAGAGGAACAGATTTTGTTGCTTTTTTTACTGCCTTAATAAGAATGGATTTCAACTGACCAATATGTGGGAAATCTACCCCGATTTTTAAGAAAAAGGTTTGTACGCCTGTATCCTGACATAAAGGCCGACCAGTTTTTTTCGCAATTTTTACATTTTCTAAGATATTTTTCAGCTGAACCTTTCCAATACCAGTTTCAATTTCATAGGCATGCTGCAAAGCAAAATAAACATCATCTGGAAGAATAGTTTCCGCTTTTTTAATCAGTTGTACAATACCATCGACCAACTGAGCCTCATCCATCATCTATCAAAAAAGGGGAATGCTATCTCCAACCTTAAGTATTTTGTATTAAAAAAACAAAAAAAGGAAAAAAATGAAAAGAAAAAGAAAGGCTTATTTTTATTGAGCCTTGTCTATTTCATCAACAGCTTCTGGATTAGATAATGTGGAAATATCACCAACATCTTTTCCAAGAGCTTTTGATCGAATAACCCGGCGCATGATCTTTCCACTTCGGGTTTTTGGCACATCTGAAACGAACCAGATTTCATCGGGACGGGCGATTTTTCCAACCTCATCACCAACATGGTTACGTAGTTCTTGTTTAAGTGCATCAGATGGCTCAATGTTTGATCGTAACACAACATATGCGGTGATGGATTCTCCTTTTAAATCGTGTGGTTTTCCTACCACTGCAGATTCAGCGACTTTTTCATGGCTCACTAATGCGGATTCAACCTCACTGTTACCAATGCGGTGACCTGAAACATTCAGCACATCATCGGCTCGGCCCTGTATCCAGAAGTATCCATCTTCGTCTTTACGGGTAACATCTCCAGCAAGATAGATATCATCAAATTTGCTCCAGTAGGTATTTTTGTATCTTTCTGGATTTTTGTAGATTCCACGAAGCATACCGGGCCATGGATGAGTTAATACAAGATTTCCACCAGCATTTTTGATTGGTTCACCTTGTTCATTGTAGACATCTGCTGAGACACCAGGGAATGGTTTGGTAGCTGTACCTGGTTTTAATGGTGTGAGTGGTAATGGAGTTATAGCAAAGTGACCGGTTTCTGTTTGCCACCAGGTATCCATAATCTGGCACCGTTCTCCACCGATATGTTTGTAATACCACATCCATGCTTCTGGGTTGATTGGTTCTCCAACAGACCCAAGCAGTCGTAGTGAGCTTAAATCATGTTTAGCAGGCCATTCCTCTCCGAATTTCATGAATAATCGCACGCTGGTTGGTGAAGTATAAAGCACACTAACTTTGTATTTTTCAGTAATCTCCCACCATCGATCTGGACCGGGATGATTTGGTGCTCCCTCATAGATAACTGAGCTTGATCCTAGGATAAGCGGTGCATAGACAATATAGGAGTGACCAGTGATCCAACCGATATCAGCTGCACACCAATAAACATCATCATCTTTGATATCAAAAACCCATTTCAGCGTGGCAGCAGTCCCCAGTGCATAGCCTGCATGGGCATGAACGATTCCTTTTGGCTTTCCTGTTGTGCCAGAGGTATAAAGGAAAAATAATGGATCATTTGCATCGGTTTTTTCAGTTTCACATTCTTCTGATTCATCCTCGGTGATTTCATGCCACCAGAGATCTCGATTATCTTCCCAGTCGACCTCATCACCGGTTCGTTGATAGACAATGGAATGCTCAACTGTTGGTGCATCTTCAAGTGCTTCATCTGTTTGTTTTTTCAATGGAACCTTTTTGCCACGTCGATAAAAGCTATCGCAGGTAATGACCAGTTTTGCTTCACAATCATTGACTCTGTCCCTGAAGGCTTGTGCACTAAAACCAGAAAAGACAACAGAATGAATGGCACCCAATTTTGCAGTTGCAAGCATTGCAATTGGAAGTTCGGCAACCATTGGCATGTAAATACCGACTCGATCTCCTTTTTTAATGCCAAGTTTTTTCATAGCATTTGCTAGTTTGTTGACTTCGACATATAAATCGTAATAAGTGAGTTCCTTTGTATCTCCAGGTTCACCTTCGAAATAATAGGCAACTTTATCCTTGTTTGGTCCAGTTGCGTGTCTGTCAAGTGCATCATGGACAATGTTATATTTTCCTCCGACGAACCATTTTGCAAATGGTGAATCCCATTCTAAGACCTTGTCATATGGTTCATAGAAATTCAGGATTTCCTTGCTCATTTCTTCCCAGAACCATTCATAGTCCTCGGTTTTCTTATAAAGTTCATCTAGAGTTTTGATGTCATGATCTTTCATCCACTGCATTACGTTTGTTTTTTTTACAAACTCTTCTGATGGTTTAAAAATCCGTTTTTCGTCCATCAAAACGGTAATATCTTCGTCTGGCATTCATTCCAACCTCTTAATTTTTTTATTATTATGTTGCTCATTTCTACCCTCATATAGTGTGTTTTTCAATGGTGGAATCTCCCCCGCTTAATATTTAATGGTTTGAATGAGGCGTTCCATTTCCCTATATGGGGAGGTGCCGGAATACTCTTACAGTATAAGTATTTTTTCATATTATGACTGGGATG
>CAZVKY010000023.1:0-22168 GCA_964627915.1 uncultured Thermoplasmatales archaeon | reverse complement strand
AGGGTATGGGACTACATCAATAAAAAGATTGTTCCATTATTGATATACAGTACCCTATACTAAAACCCGAAAAAACAATTCCAAAAAAGTTAACAAATAAGGACAAGTAAAATCTTGCTATTTCAGAACTCATATTTTGTAAATTTCCAATAAAATAATTTGGATTGTAGGTAAATAAATTAATAAAAATAGATGTGATGAGTACAATTAAAAAGGTAACAGAAATTACATTTTTGGTTTCTTCAACAACATAAATATAAGTTACAATAATAAGAAAAATAGATATAAGAAGAGACGAAATGAACAATTCTATTTGCATGATTCCTATAATCTAGTGATATTATAACTATCTTTTTCTATTCTAATCATGCTACTTTTTAACACACTTTTTAAATGTAAAGTGGTCCCTCCCTATCAGTGAGGTCGTCAGTAATGACAAAAAAGAAATCAACCAATAAAAAGCAAGCTAAGAAAAAACTCACTGAAGAAGAAAAAAAGGAAAAACAACGTCAGTATTGGAGAGATTACTACCAAAAAAACAAGGACAAATATCGAGAGTGGAACACGAAGTGGAGAGAGAAAAAGAAATCTTCACAATCAAAGAAAGAGGAGAACTAAATGGAATATCTTTGTATCCGTTGTTCCACAATACATAAACCTGTTTTTATTACTCCAATTAAGAAAGAAGATGGTTACTTACATTGTCCAATTTGTGATGGGATTGAGTTAGAAATTTAATAAATTATTCGTCGATTTTTAGCAATTCCTCTTTTTTTCTTTCAATAATTTCTTCAATTATTTTTTCCAATTCAGCGCTTCTGGAATATAATAGTTCATCAATAATCTCTTTTTTATTAATGTATTTATAAGAATTTTTATATTCTTCAGCAAGGAATTTTATAAAATTTGTCCAATTTTTATATTTCAAGTTTTCCTTCATTATTTCAAGTTTATCAAAAAAACTTCTTTCAATTGGTGGTCTCCCTGGTTCACCACTTTTAGAACGTTTTTCATCTGGAATTTTATCACCAATAATCAAAATCCTGTAGATATTAATAAATCACTCGCTTCATCCCTTACTATGTGAGTCAGTGAGGGTTTAAAAAAAGTGGATATATACGCTAAAATGATACGTCATAGGCATGGTTAAAAACGTTCGTAATAACCAAAAAAGAACTTTGTAAAAAGGAGTGAAAAATGAAATCAGAAATAAAACACCATGCCAAAAATATAATTGAAGCAGCAGAACACATACAAAAACTACACGACCAGTCCGACGTCCTCGTCAACATGCGCTACGAAAAACTAGTGGGCAGTGGCGTCATCCACAAGAGAGAAATACAAACACATCAACAAAGGCACCTACAATGCCTACCGCAATGACTATCGTCTCTTTTTCCGAAAAATGATTCAAACCCTAAACAAGGAGTGATTCTATGGAATGGATAGAAGATGCAGAATCATCAGTGGGAGAACTTATCAAACTCAAAGTAGGGGAATCAATCGAAGGGATATTACTAGAAAAATACAAATCAGATCAATGGGAAAACCGGTACATCTACAAAATACGCACACTCAAGAATGATGAGATAAAAACCATCACTGGAACCACACTTCTCGATGCTATGATGAAAGATAAGGAACCAGGGAAACCCATCAAAATACAACGAATCGAAGACACACCCTCAGGAAAAGAACACCCCTACCACAACTTCAAAGTCTATACCAGTAAGGAGGAGGATAAGAAAAGTGACTGACGAAGAACAATCACAGGATGAAACCAATCAGCAAGACACTGAAGAACCATCCAGAGAGGAAGCTTTACAGCAACTATTCGAAAAACATCAGAAGGAAATCAAACGCCTCAAAGATAAAAACTTGCTAATCAACATCACTGATGAAATCCATAAAGAAGGACTAGTAGATGAAGAACTCGGCATACTCATCTTAATCAACAAAATATGCCTGCGATTAGTAAAAAACTACTCAGCAACAAGCTCCAACATCCTCATATCAGACCGAACAGGCAGTGGAAAAGATTTCCTCGCATCATGTGTGGGAAAAACCATCCTCCCACCAGGAAAATACCATCATCGAACAGATATCTCCGAGAAAGCATTCGACTACTGGAAACCAATACTAGCAATGAAACCCAACCCCAGTGGAAAAGGAAAAAAAATACCCGTATTTGACTCCTGGAATGGACACGTAATCCATCTCGAAGACCCCCGTGAAGATGCACTTAAAGGACAATCATTCAAGGTCATGGCATCAGGAGGAACCCATGTTACAAAGGTAATCAACCTTAAGCCGGTCACCATACAAATCGATGGGAAACCAGTGATGATCGTGACCTCACTAAATGCATCAATCGACGAGGAAGGACAACGACGATGGGATTCCCTCCGCATCGATACCTCACGAGAGCTTACAAAACAAGTTAAAAAGAATTACCTGGAGAGAGCAACAGGAAAAAAAGACACAGACAAGGACATCTTCCTTCGCTACGCCGTTCAAAAACTGTTGTTGCCGAAAGAAGTTGTTATTCCCTTTGCCCCTTTTTTAATGGAATATATCCCAGATAACCTGATGATGAGAACCCAAATCAAGAAGCTCCTGGATTACATCAAAGCCTCCGCAGTATTACATCAGCATCAACGAGAAACTGATGAAAAAGGATGGCTAATTGCTACTTGGTTTGATTACGACTACGCACGATTAGTGTTCATCTCCTTGAAGGATTTCCAAGGGTTAACACTGAATGTAGCCGAGGAAGAATTCATCAAATGTTTGATGGAGCAAAACAGACCCATCACTATATCAGAAGCTGAACAGTACTTCAAAAAAAGAAGTAAAACCTGGATATACAACCATTTAGATGAATTTGTATCAAAAGGATTGATTGATGTAATATATGAACAAGATAATCTCAACAGGAATATCAAAAAAATATATGCTTCAGAAAAGAAAAAACAGAACCACACCCTCCCATCATCCCAATGGTTTTTAACCCATTTCAAATCCTTAGTTGAAACTCAACAACAGAAGAATTTCAAGAGTTTCAAGAGATTTTACCACATACTAAAGGAATTAGATGAAAAGAGGAAAAAGATTGGATTGCCCCCTGTTTTTCAATCATGGTATTCACAATCAGGGGAAACTGTTGAAACTCTTGAAACTTCAGAAGGAAATAAGTTTCAACCAGAGAGTAAAAACTCAATTGAAACACAGGAATCAACCCATGAAAAAATCCTGAACCTAAAAAATACCATTGAAAGAAACAGAGCTGCAAACTACAAAATCACTGATAGATTTTTATCCAAAAATTTTGACCAATCCTTAATAGAGCATTGTAAAAAACAGGGACTACTCATCAAGCGACCAGACGAGGAATATGAGTTTAATTATAAGTAAAAATAATAAAAGGTGAAAATATGAAAGATGAAATAAAAAATCAAAAAGTAAAAAACACAGAGGAAGAAGAAGTATTTAATCCATTCAAATGTGAAGAAGATTTCAAACAAGCATTTCCATCCTTAAGAAATCTCAATGGCAGATTTCTAAATTTAAAACTTCTTTGGTTGGATGAAAAAACAAAGAGATTCATGAATTATCTAAACAAAACATGTCTTGAGTTTGCAAGTTTCGCGGAAGAACAAATTGGAAATAAGAAGTGCTATGATGATTATACAGATGATATCATATGTAGAATATGTAAACATCTTAAAGTCCATAATAAAGAAGATGGTTATTACTGCGAGAAATATCCAGATATGGGACAAACTTGGGATTTTTACACCAAAAAGGATCCGGCAAATCTAATTAATTCTCAGAGAATTGATATTAGATGGTATTGGTGCATAAAAGAATGTGTTGATTTTAGACGTGTTGATTCAAAATAATTACTGGTTGATCCACGATGCTGCCCTGGTACACCATCTGGAAACACATGCGGAACATCTCCAATAAGGAAATAGAAAAACGAGCTGTACTAGAACTCATTCTATTTTGCGAGGATATCATCGAGGAAATCACTCTTCAAAGCGTTATAGAACTTGACAATCTCAATCGTCTAAAGGAAATGCAAGGACTGTATCAAAAGAAGAGAATCGATGAAATCTGTGTGAAAAACGCGATCAAACACTTATGTAATGAAGGGCATCCCCTTAACAGAAGAAAAACAGGAGGAAAATAAAAGAAATGAACCTCCAAGTTGCATTACGGAAATTTGAAATCTATCTCATCAATACTGATTCAGCTAAAAACACTATTGATGGATACATTAGAACAATTAAACAAACAATGCAGGATGTAAATCTCGAAACATTAACTCAGGATGAACTAGATTTAATCGCGATGCGATTATCAAAAAAATACCAAAGAGGGGGAAACCGATTACGATATGCAGCGCTCAACCTGTTCTGTAAACAAATACTAAAAAGAGAGGATTTGCACCTCAAAATCCCCCGTTCTAAAGAAAAAAATAAAGATGTACTCACCAATGAACAAGTAGAGAAAATCCTTGCTGTGGCAAAAACAAAACGGAAATCTGTTTTTACTGTCCTTCAAACCATATACGACTGCGCACTGCGTAGGAGTGAAGCATGCAATCTCAATCTTGATGATGTCAATTTCGATACCATGGAATTATCACTCAGAGATACCAAAACCGGTGATAAAATCGTATCAATGACCTCACGAGTTACTAAATCAATTAGAGAGTACATCCTTTATGAGAGAAAACCAAAACACAACGATGAAAAAGCACTCTTCTTGAGTCGATTTGGTCGAAGAATAGGTGAGCATTTCATAAGAAATAATCTCAAAAGGATCGCAGTAGAAGCTGGGATAACCAAACGAGTATACCCACACATGCTGAGAGCATCTTGTATAACTCATTTACTGAATAAAGGAGTAAACCCAGGAACCGTTCAACATCACGCACGACATCGAAATTTCAAAACTACAATGATATACAATCGACCAACACAGCAACAAATGAGAAAAGACATTGAACGAGTATTTGTTGCAAAAAAGGATTTAACCAAGAAAGACCGCGTGAATGCAGTTATTGATAAATACCTCCGAGGAGAAATCTCCAATAACGAAATGAGCCGAATTCTCGAGGCTATACGACCAAAACAATTAAATCATCAATCTGAATTCACAGGATACGTATAGGGCACATAACCTCCCAATGGCAAGGTAACCTCTTTTATGGGCGGGTAACAAAGCGGCTATGTGGGGGACTGCAGATCCTCATACGGGGGTTCAAATCCCTCCCCGCCCTTTTCTTTTTCCAACGTATCGGTTTTTAATACCGAATAAATATTATAATATTATTTTTATTTTATAGAAAAATTTAAATTGTAAATTTCTTTTCACATTCCTAAAAATGAGGGATAATCCATCAAGAAAACATCCAACAAATACCGCCTTCCAACAGTAATAATATTATTTGCAGTCCTTATTATCTTCCTACAGAACGGTTCATTAGCTGAAAAATTGTATATTAACGAAGTAATGTACAATCCAACAAACAATGATAATTACTATGAATGGATTGAATTGTATAATCCAACGAACAGCTCAATAAATCTCACCGATTGGACCATCAAAGACAATTACGAAACAGATGCTATTTTACCCAATAATGATGCGGGAAATGGCAGCATCATTCTTCCAGCAAAACACTATGCAATTCTAACTGATCAAGGAACAAAACTCTATGAAAACATATCGATCACTAACGCACTCTTATTATATGTCGATGATGCAAATATTGGAAACGGATTAGGGAACAACAATGATTATCTCATCCTACAAAACAAATCAAACAAGACAATTGATGCTATAGAATGGGGAGAAGATACAATAGAAGTTGCCGGCAGTCCAATCCACAGCGTAACTGAAAATAATTCTATTGCTCGATTTTTCCAAAAGGATACAAATGATACCGCTACTGATTTCTATGAAGCAATCAATCCCACACCTGGTAGAAAAAACAATGAAAGCGCTGCTGGAACATTCTCTATCGATATCCACCCATATTTTGTTTCGAAACCATATCAATTCCAACAATACAGCTTTCCCATTGCCATACAAGTAATCTTCCAGGATTATGATACCATTGGATCATTTGATCTCAAAACATTTATCTCAGGAAATAAGAGTTCACAACCCGCCAGCCAAACCTGGACGGGAGCAACATGGCAATACTCAGATCGGTACACCCATCACATCAACATCAGTCAAAACACTTGTTCACTCTGGCTATATCTGCGACTGAATAAAGAATACAAAGCATATCAGGATTATATTAAACACAATGAAACCGGACACATCAATGTAAAAATACGATATCATAATCAAAGTAAATCGATACAAAAACCAATCAATCTCTTAGACATGGATCATAGTACAACGAATGCAACACCTGGTGGCTACATCGTAAACAGAGCAAAAATAAATAAAACATACTCAGAAAACAACATCATCATTCTCAAAAATTCTACAGATAAAATTACAAGTATCTACCGAACAGAGAACAATAGCATCACTGAATCATTTTCAATGCTCCCCGGTTATTATAAACTAGCAGCACCAGTTGGACAAAACTATACCATTTCTATTCTCAACGAAAATCACTCCGTTATTCAAAGTAAAAAAAATAACACCATCCAACAGGGACATTTTGATGTAGACCTACATATAATCGAGCGAAATCTTCTTTTCGATAAGAGAAACTCAAAAACAGTCTCATTCACCCTGCAAAACACAGGCGATTTCAATGATACTTACCATCTTCAAATCGAAACAGTGAGCAATGGTTGGAATGCAAATCTTAAAAAGAAAACCATAACGCTTTCAGCCAAGGAATCAACAGAGATCAATCTTAACATACGACCAACATCATTTGAAAAACACATCTTTAGCACTTCAGAAATAATCATCCAAGCACGTTCAACACAAGATCCTGGACTAACTGATCAGATAACCTATCATTGCGAACTCATCGAACCAGATCTTACCATCCCTAAGATAAAAAGTTATGATGAAAACCGAAATGAAAGTAGCATCGTTGCAGAAGGAAGATCAATACGAATCAAAGCCTATTGCAAAAACATCGGTAATGAAAATGCAAGTGATGTTACTGTTTCCTTTTATCTTGATAGCATTAATCAGACAATGCTTCTAGGAACCAAACACTATGATAGTATTTCCAAATATCAAAAATATCCATCTTATCTTTGGGATACCCATAATGTAGCTCCTGGAGAACATATCATTTGGGTCGTGGTAGATGCTGAGGATTCCATCGCAGAACTAGATGAAACAAACAACAAACGTTCGCATACCATCACAATACAGGATACTCGACCCAGTAAACAGGCAACACAACTCCTCATCACCGAGCTTTATGCCAATACCCATTCCGGTTTGTCCAATGAATATTTCTGCATTCATAACCCCACCAATCAAACCATAGCTATCCGCAATTGGTATCTTACTCCCACCCCATTTAAAACAAGATCAGATCAACAACAAATCAAATTTCCAAAAAACACTACCATTGCACCTCACTGCACTCTTACCATCACTCAAAATGCAACCGCATATCACTTTGAAACAAATAAAATCGCTGATTTTGAATACCACCATGATGCAAACACCACTATTCCACAGATGATCTGTGAAAAAACCATTTATTTCAGCAATAATGGTGAAACAATTGCCTTGAAGGATTCATACAACCATACCATTGACGCTATCCATTATGGTGACAAAAACATAAACTGCTCATTCTGGCAAGGAAAATCCATCCCACTTCCAGGTTCCGCTGAAATAATGATAAGAAAAACAACTGGAAACAATTATGTTGATACTAATAGCTCAACAGATTGGGATCATCCCAGATTATATCGTATCGGGCAATCACGGTTCAGCTTTCAGCCCATTAACTGCACTGCAAACATTACCACCTTTGTCTCCCCAGATTGCAGCTATGAAGCAATAAAAAACGAACTCAATCAGGCACAAGAATCAATTTACATCAATATTTATGAATTAGCCCATCCAGACCTCTGTAACACTCTCATTGATGCATTACGACGAAATGTTAGTGTCACCCTGTTCATCGAAGGAGGACCAATCGGAGGGATGTCAGACGAACAACGATTGTTTCTTCATCGAATCTCAAATTATGGTGCAAACATCCGATGTATCAAAAACGATAATGAAAAAAACATCTATACCCGCTATACTTTTGATCATGCCAAATATATCATCATCGACAATCACACCACCATTATTGAAAGCAGCAATTGGATGCAAACCGGTGTTCCCACAAATACGGATGCAGGGAATCGTGAGTGGGGCATCATCATCAAAAACAATGCTCTTGCATCAACCTTTCTTTCGGTTTTTATGGATGATTACAACCCGAAGCGAGCAGACAGTGTATCATTTCAACAGTTAAACCTCAGCCTTCCCCCAACTACTTTTTTGAAAAGATATGAGTATTATGGATATTATCAACCATCGTTCACTCCAAAAACCATCCAAGACACCTGTACTATCACCCCAGTGATCTCACCAGATAACAGTCAAAAAGAAATTCGTTCACTGATTAAGAGTGCATCCTCAACAATCTATGTGCAACAACTCTACATATACAAAAACTGGGATAAGTCAATCAATCCCTTTGTTGAAGCATTAATCAATAAATCAAAACAGGGAGTAGATATCAAGGTCATCCTCAATTATAACCCTGTTTATGATTCAACCAATACCAAAAACAATGAAACAAAAACATATCTAGAGAACCATGGCATCAAAGTAAAACTCTTTTATACTAACTGGTCTATTTTTACAAACATTCACAACAAAGGAGTCATCATAGATAACAAATCAGTGCTTATTTCATCAATCAACTGGAATGAAAACTCAGTGATGAACAACAGAGAAGCAGGAGTAATCCTAACAAATAAGGAGATTGCCCAGTACTACGCAAATGTGTTTTTTACTGATTGGAAAATGAACGAAACAACAAAAAATACGAGTTATTACAAACAGGATACCATTGAACAAACAGAAAATAAACACACTATTTATATTGTAAGCATATTCACCATGACCATTGTGTTAATCGCACGGGATTGGAGAAAAAGAAGATGGACATAATCATCAATCAGATACATCCTGCATCAATCATAGCAATCGCAGTGATGATTGGAGGCCTGATTACTGCTTACTATAAGAAATGGATGATCACCTATGCATTGATAATCACTAATTTCATTGTGTTTGTTCTCTCTTTTCTCTTTGTCATTCAAACTCCTTATGGATCGATCAGTCAACTGGTTGTCGATCTTGGGTTTCGGCCAGCATATCTATCGATCAATCAATTTCCTCAGTTATATACTCTGTTTACCTCCATGTTTGTGCATAGTGGTTTTCTTCATATTTTTGGAAATATGCTAGTGTTTTTTTTCATAGGCATGGCTTTTGAACAACGAATCGGATGGAATAAATTTCTCTTGATATATCTAATAACCGGTCTCTGTGGAACTTTGACCCATACCGTGTTTAATCTAGGATCAACTATTCCTCTTGTGGGTGCATCAGGAGCAATCTTTGGGATCATGGGAGCTTTTGCCTATGCCTATCCTCGAGATGAAGTAGTAATGCCTATTCCCCTGGGTTTCATCATGGTGTTTCGCCGCATAAAAGTGATGTATGCCGTACTTATTTTTGCTGCTCTTGAAACATTTATCGTACTCATTGGATCACAGGATAACACTGCACATCTTGCTCATCTTGGCGGACTTGTCGGTGGAGTAATCATTGCAGCTATACTTCTTAAAAAAGACAAACAGAGCCCATCAAGTCAACAGCAACATGGTCAACGCATACAGCCATCTTATATCCGAGATCAATCACCACCATATCACTTTGCAACACTTGAGAAATTAGCAACTACTTCAGAATTACAATCCATGCTCAACCGGATTAAACAAGAAACGGTTCCCCAGGTAAGAGATATTTGGACGGAGCATTTCATTGAAAAAGCCATTTGCCCAAACTGTCAGCATCAACTTCATCATTTTAATCGTAAGATTTATTGTGAACACTGTGGTTTTCAAACCAAATATTAAAATGATAACCCAAAACCAACAAGTTGACCAAAAAATAGCAAACTTGAAACGATATAACCTAAGATAGCACCACCACATAACAAGGGAAGACCTGCCTGCGGATTTCCTTTTAACACAAAATGCATCAACAATGAAAAACCAAGTAGAGTGCCAATGATTGTGCCAACAACCACGGATAACGCGGTGGGAACCGTATAATACACTGCCACAACTAGCATTCCTGGCATCACGATATCACCCAGACCCATAAAAAAAGCTTCACGTTCTTCATCACGTTCAATTTGTTCTTTTAATCGTTTTGTTTCTCTGATAAGCGAATAATTTCGTATTTTTGGAACCACTAACAGCACCGGGAGTTTTAAATCCATCACCGTATCAGCAAGATCAATCATATGTTTTGTTTTATACACCGAGATAGCATCATACACTGCTAAACCAATAAGAAGAATGATGATCAACCAGATAGCTAGTGAAATCCCAAATACAATAATAGCACTAGTGCCAACGATGATTCCACAAAGATCAATCACATACCATTCAGGATATTTATATAACATAAAAACAAGGAATAACGCTGCAGCAATGGAAATCCCAAAAACAATCCAAGCATTCACATTTGGTAGAAGAAGAGAAAACGCAGGTAAAAAAAAAGCATAAAATGCAGTATATCCAATCGCCCCTAGAATAATAAATTGAATCAATTGTTTTTTCCAAAATTTCGCAATCAGTAACACCACACCAGTAAACACCAGCATTATGAAAAAAATATAGAGGATATTAACAGGATCATCAGGGTTTTCAAATGCAGGTTGAATACCCGCAGTTTCAAATGGATGAAGGATCAACAGCGCTAATCCATAGATTAATACAAAAAAAAGACCCATGATCATGACTGGTGCAAGTTTCATATCTTCATTTTTTGATGATTCTGCCATCATACCCCAGTGAATAACACCACATTATTTATAATTTCATTTTTTCAAAAAAAGACATACCCAAAAAAAATGTACCAGATAAAAACAACATACAACCCTAAAAGAAATACTCCTTCAACTCGAGAGACCTGATGACCTGAGCGAAGAATTGGAAATATCACCGCGGTGACAAGTAAAAGAATAATCAAATGATCAACTGATGCCTGAGCATTAAGAGGGATAAGTAATGCCGCAGCACCAATGACAAAAAAAATATTAAACACATTGGAACCAAGCACATTTCCCACTGCAATATCAGATTCATCCTTAAAAGAAGCAACTGCTGACACCACCAGTTCAGGAAGAGAGGTACCTATAGCAACCATGGATAACGCGATAATCATTTCTGGAATCCCAAAAAAATGAGCAATAGCAACTGATGATTCAATTAGTAACCAGGCACCAATAACCACTCCAATGATACCAAGAATAATTAACAAAGTATTTTTTGTTTTCTCTCCTTTTTCAAAAGAATCATCAATCACCCGTTCCTTTTTTGCACATCGAATAAAATACCAGATAAACAATATAAAGAACAGTAAAAAAAAGATTCCACCCAACACATGAAACTGATCAAGCAGACCACTCAGGGAAAAAACTACAAAAACTACCGTCACCAACATCATAATAGGTAATTCTCTTAAAATCACACCTTTTTGAATCTTCACCGGTTTAATAACTGCACTGAGACCAATTACTAACAAGAGATTGGCAACACATGAACCAATAATATTTCCAATTGAAATATCCGCATGATTCTGCAATGCTGCTCCAAAAGAAATAGCAAATTCTGGAGCTGAAGTACCAAATGCTACCACAATAACACTAATAATTAATGCAGGAACTCCTAGTTGAGCTGCCGATCGAGATGTTCCATCCACCAATACATCTGATCCCTTGTAAAGAAACAGTATTCCACCGATAAAGGCCGGTATGGCCATAATGATTGATACCATGGCAGAAGTCCTAAACAAAAATATAGTTAATAAGCCCTCGCAAAAAATGGTCCCCATTATTTTCAAACAAATGTTTTTGAATGCTAGCACTATCACTTCTCTGATAAACCTATGCAATCAGGAAAACTTATCTTCATCGGCCTTGGTCTCTTTGATGAAACAGATATGAGCCTCAAAGCAAAAGAAACATTGCAAAACGCCGACATTATTTTTGCTGAATTTTACACTTCAATTCTTATGGGGACTAGTATTGAACAATTAGAAACAACTATTGGGAAAAAAATCAACGTATTAACTCGGGAAGAAACAGAACAAAAAACCACTATCATTGATGCAGCGAAAACAAAAAATGTCTGCTTTCTTACAGGAGGAGATTCACTCACCGCAACCACCCATGTTGACCTTAGAGTACAAGCAATAAAAAACGGAATTGAAACAAAGGTAATTCATGGAACTAGTATCATCTCTGCGGTTCCTGGTCTTCTTGGTTTGCAGCATTATAAATTTGGTCGAACCACAACACTTGTCTATCCAGAAGGAGACTATTTTCCAATGAGTCCATATGATGTCATCCATGCTAATCAACAAAACAAGTTACATACACTCATTCTTTTAGACATCCAAACAGAAAAAAACCGGTTTATGACCGCTTCTGAAGCAATCCAATTACTCATTAAGATGGAAGAAAAAAAGAATAAACAACTCATAACAGAGGACACCATCATTGCGGTGATAGGTCAAGCTGGATCAATAAAACCTGTGGTGAAAGCAGATACCCTCAATCAGATGAAAACAGTTGATTTTGGCCCCCCACTACAAAGCATGGTTATCCCTGCAAACCTTCATTTTATGGAAATCGAGGCACTCCAAATCCTTGCAGATCTTCCTACATCCATCGCTAAAAAATTACAAAAATTATAAGAACCTCAGACTGCATTCGACTGAATGGATTCTTCACTAAGAAGAAGGGGATCAGGATGCAAGGTAAAGAGGATATCGCTGGATATATCTATGGAAATGTAGGATCAACCGAGTTTAATTTTGCGGTCAATGATCATAATATTCGAAAATTTGATTATATTTATGCACCGCATAAAGAAGGAGAGATGCTTGCACAAATCATGGATATAAAACAGCATTCAGACTTAAAATTTGAAGATGCAACAACATTAATGAGCGAAGAAGAACACCCAGCCATAAAAACAAAGGTATCAGCTCTGGCTGATGTTATTGGATACCGAGATAAACGAGGATTACTACAATCACCACGCACTCCTTTTAATGCGGGTTCAAAAATCGTGAAGGCAGATGAACAACTCATCCGTAAAGTACTCGGACTGAGTGCTGCAAAAGAAAATGGAGCCTATATCGGGTTACTCAAAGGCCATGATCTCCCTATTTATCTCAACATAGATACATTAGTACAAAAACATATCTGTGTCCTCGCAAAAACGGGAGGAGGAAAAAGCTATGCCTGCGGTGTTTTAGTTGAAGAAATGCTGAAGAAAAAAGTTCCCATGGTCATCATTGATACTCATGGAGAATATCACTCCTTAACCAAACCAAACAAAGGTAAAAAAGAACAAAAAAACATGGAACGGTTCGGAGTGAAAAAAAATTCATATGAACAACAAATCAATGAGTTCTCACCACTCGGATCAAAGGGCGAAATCAAACATCTTACGCTCAATGGAGTAAATCTAAAAGCCCGGGAAATCCTTGATTTACTCCCAGCAAAACTCTCCGGTCCACAAAAAGGAGTATTGTATCAAGCAATCAAGGAAATACGTGAATATAAAAATCAATATACGCTTCGAGACATCATCGAAGCAGTGGGCCGAAGTAAAAGCAACGCCCGGTGGAATGTGATTGCTTCTCTTGAATCACTTGATTCCATTGGTGTGTTCTCTGAAGATGCCACTTATCCATCGGATCTGGTAAAGAAGGGAAAATGTTCTACCATCAATATGAAAGGAGTGCCACCTGATGTACAAAGCGTTGTTGTCGCTCGATTAACCAAAGAATTATTCGATGATCGAAAAGCAGGGAAAATCCCACCGTTTCTCTTCGTGGTTGAGGAAGCACATAATTACTGTCCGGAACGAGGATTCGGAAGCACCGTTTCATCAGGAATCTTGCGAACCATTGCATCAGAAGGAAGAAAATTTGGTATGGGACTCTGTGTGGTCAGTCAACGACCAGCAAAAGTAGATAAAAACATCATCTCACAATGTAACACCAATATCATTCTAAAGGTCACTAATCCTAATGATTTAAAAGCAATTATTCAATCAGTTGAAGGATTAACTAGTCAAACATATCGGGAAATCCAACGACTCCCCATCGGAGTAGCACTTATCTCTGGTGGATCATTACAAATGCCGGTGATGGCAGAGATTCGAACCCGAGAAACACGTCATGGTGGTGGATCAGTTCGGATATCAAAAAATAACATACAGACATCGGAACCATCGATACCAACACAACCACAACCCGCCATGCCTCAACCAGAACCAGCTATTCCAATAGAAAAGAAACCAGCACCACCACCCGGAAAAAAAGATAATGAAACCGTCACTGAAAAAGCAAAACTGGTCAGCCGTGTTGCAAACAGATTAGGCTGGGTTTCAACTGATGATCCAGAAGAAGCAATGACCATTCTTTCAGAAGAAGCAAAAAAAATGAATGAAAATGTGTTTAAATATCTGGAATCACTGGCAAAACTAGCTAGAACCGTCTGTCATATCGAAAACCCAGATTGTCTGCAATGCCCCATGAAAGAGGGCTGTGGTTACGCAGCACAACATGCTGGCAAGAAAAAACATGGACTGTTCAAAAGGAAATAGATGAAGAAAAAAATAAGTATCCTTATCATTAGTCTTTCCTTTCTTTTTCTCGTTAGTAGTGGATGCACCGATTTTTTATCCAACTTTACAACAGATGATACGATAACCTTCCAAGCACATCCGACTACCATCAGATACACTATCAATTATGGATTCAATATTACGAGTACTGGCACTGGAAAAGCAATCATACACTATCATGAAGATATACCAGATATCCCTAAGGGCAGTCTTATCGATCTGCAGAAACTCAACGACCAATCCACCAAAACCATAACGGTTGCCAACAACACTATGATCCAATGGAATCATACGTTGAATAATAATGATCGGATCTCTTTAGGAATTCAAGCAACAGTGCAAGTAGGAACCATTTTTGTTGATAGCCTTGAACCTACAGGGGCCTTAACACTCAATCAACTGCAAACAGAGTATGACGATCTCATCCAACAATACTGTAGACCACAGGGCAATGACACTAACTGGTTAATTGAACCAAATTATCAACCGATTCAACAAACAGCACAACAAATCCTTGAAAATGGTAAAACGAATAACTCCTTTGAAGTCGCTAAAAATATATTCCGCTGGGTCAAAGAACAGACAAGTTATACTATTCATCCCGATCAAGATAACACACAACCTGCATCGGTAACCTTTCAACAAAAAACAGGTGACTGTGATGATCTCTCCTTTCTCTACATGTCAATGTTACGATCACTTGATATACCCTGCCGATCCATTAAAGGATATCTTCTCAATGACCTAGGAAATGAAAGTGTGCAAGCAATTAGTCATCTTTGGGTAGAAGTTTTTGTTGGGGGAACTCTTGGGTTGGATGGTTGGATACCTGTTGAATGTGCAGGAACAGCAGATGTGGATTATGAAATCTATCAAAATTTTGGAATAGAAGATGCTCTGCATCTTCGACTGTTTACGGGGGATGGAAGTAATAATTCTTTAATTAAATCGAGTAGTCATATCTCTGTTGAATACAGCAATGATATGAATGTAAACATCATTGGATTTGAGAACGTAACCGATTACAACGTTATAAGCTCTCAAAAACTTTGCATCAAAGAAAATGAAAGATCATATTGCTAAATCTAAAAGAAAACAGATGTTTAATCTTTTTAACAGGGGCTATTTTTTAGCGGAAAAATGAAAAAAAATAATCTTTGACATTACTTAAAAAAAGAAGGAAAAAGAGCCGGCTACTCATCCGCATCATACTGTTTGAGATGACCATCATCTTGCTCTTCAAATAACGGAAGCTGCTTCGGCGTCGTATACGTAATTTTGGTATGCGTGTTCTTCACATCCTCACCCTACAAACAGACAATGGTCTTCATATTAAAAAACTAGCTATTTATTTTGATTTAAAGACAATCACGTAACAACCACTTAGCAATCAAAAAAACGGGTTAATCAACAGGGACCATAACTGCATATTCACCTGCGAAAAATGTACTTAAAACCCTACGTTATCCTTACCCGTAGAAGTAATGAAAAAGTCTGGGCTGGTCTTTTATTAAGAGTGCATCACCATCCCATCTCAACCGTGAATTTGAGAAGTTTTCCCAGACTTTTCTTCTCTTCTTCCTCAAGAGATAGGGTTTATTAGAACGGTTCACAGATTTTATCTATTGAAGAAGAGAGAATCGATGAAGAAAAGAAAGAAACAATGAGTACAATGAATCAACTCTATTGTTCAATGGCATTTTTATGGGTAATGGATCAGACCATGGACTTTCAACACCTGATTCATCTTTTGCTTTTACCTGAACCGTATATGATCCCTTTTCATCCCAGGTGTGAGAAGCAGTTACCTGCTCACCAGATGGATAGGGACCGAGCCAACCACTATCAGAGCCATCACCCCAGCTGAACAAATAAGAAATATTATCCCCATCGACATCAACAGTTGAAGATGAAAACGAATGTTCAACTCCAGGTTTACCCGTGCTTTTGCCCTGTGGTCTCGCTGGTTTTTCTGGTGGAATACTTGTATGAAAGGCAACAGAGGGATCACCAAATAAATTCAGTTCATAATAGGTCCATCGCATACAAGACCGATCAATAAGAAAAAGATTATCCTCTTTGGAGTCCTGATTGGCATGACTAATTACAGGGATGTTCTCCCCATAGACTGCATCCCAGAATTCCCTGGTGAATCGTGTGCCATCACCATCAGTACTATATGACCAGAAATAGCCATAACGAGCATTCATAATGGCAGCAAACGCACCATGATCAGTTTTCACCGTGATATATTCCGCGAAACAATCACCACCAGTTGGATTATCAAAGCCACCAGACATACAACCAACTGAATAATCAAAAAAATATTTATCATTGTTCAATGAATCAATATCATAAACACTCATTTTCATGTTATATTGATAGTAGGCATGTCCATCATGATTAAGGATGTGAATACCATCGTTAATTCTATTTATCAGTTCCTCAGCAGGCCAATCATTGGTTTCAGGCCAATCACGATCATACAAGGTTTCAATTTGATATCGTTCAGAAGGAATCCCCGTTGTATTGTATCCATCAGCAGAGGAAGCATCAATCATCAAATCCAAATAATTACCACCCCAGCTCGCAATACCATAATCACCAAGATATTCACCAGCCATCAACACCTTATTTAAATACTCAGCATTAGGATCTTCCTCCATATATGAAATGGTTTTAGTGACAAAACGGTCGACATCCTCAGTGGAATCAACAGGAGCTCTACCCACATAGACTTCCGCGAAAAGATCAACATCTCCACCATTCTCCCCATCAGTAGGTTCCCCCCATTTGTCATCTCCATCAAAGTTATATGGTCCATCCAGACATCCATAATAAAGATCCGAGGGCATAAAGGTCTCCCTATGCCATTTTTCTTCATCCATTCCTTCCACCCACAGGATACGATCGGCAACTATATCTGCATCTCCTCCAAGAAGAACATATCGAATATTATGTTCTAAGTATTCATCTCGAATAAAATCACGGATATCCTCTGTGGTAATACTATCAGTTAACAAAGATATATCACTCAATGTTTTAATCCTAGTTAACACCCCGTTTCCATCATGAGCATTTTTTAATGGCATAAAAGAATTTTTTAATGATTCCGTGGTAAGAATAAGCATATCGTACGAATCTAAAGATCCCATTTGTTTTTTTTCAGGTTTATATAATGACACTAATTCTGGGTTATCAACTCTGTTTGCTACCTCAGATTCTACCCCCAATTGATTACTCGTTGGCAATGTTTTACTTTGTTTCTCTTTACATGTAATAGAAACATCCATTGATTGATAATACATTATTTCTCCAGTTGTTGGAATATAGTGAACAGGGTAAAGATTCAAAACAAGAATGATATATCCTTTTAACACATAGGTTCCAACTACATCAAATGATTCTTTCGGAAATGGGGATGATGACTGATACACCAGAGGATCCGGTTCTGGTACACCTGGAGTGGATGTAGCAGTTTTTGGTACTGGTTTACCTGCCGGCAAAATGTCATATGTGCCATCAAGAGTGATTTGATTGTTACCTCTAACCGTAATATCTGCATAGGTTGAATCAGGTGGTAATAAAATATATGCTCCACATATCGGCAACACTGGTTGTCCTGGATCAGCAGCAGAGATAGTATCTTTCATGTAAATAGTATCATAACTACCACCCCCCACATTGATAACATCCAAAGAGGGTTCATCAAAAAAATAGGAAACCTGTATTTCATTGTCATTACCACCTTGAAATGAAGATGCCACAGGCAGTAATAACACAGATAACAACAAAAAAACAACTGCAACAATTTTTATTTTTATCATTTGTTTGTCCCCAATATAATATATATGGTCTTTTCACCTTTAAATTATTTATGCAACTAAAGAGAATAAAATAAGTCACCTCTCTTTTTCATTGGAAAATATTATATAATAAATAAGGGGATAAATAGTGTGATACAACGTGGTCGTCTACATGAATGAAAAATTATCTGGAGTTGGAATATGTATTTGTTTAATTTTAATCAGTACTCTTATCCCCTTGTCAGGTACCGCAGAAGATTCATCCAATACCCATTTAGGTGGTTGGCTAGAGGAAATAAATGGAGTTCCCATCCTTCATCTCAGTGGCAGTCATTATGAAATGGGTTTTCAACATGGTCGGCTTTTAGAAACAGAAATCAAAGAAAACATGCGAGGATTTATCGCACTCTATGAACGAGCTGGTTGGTCCTTTGAAGATGTATTAGAGGTATGGACCATCCAACAGCATTATCTACCAACGGCCTACAAGGATGAAATGCAGGGTATGGCTGATGCCATCAATGTCACCTTCGAACAAATCGCAGTTCATAACACCTGGATGGGTGTGTTTAATCATTTATTTTCCTGTTGGGGTGCATCACTCTGGGGAGATGCCACCCAGAATGGTGATTTACTGCATATGAGAAGCGTAGATGGAGTGAATACCCTCCAAGACCCCATGACAAATACATATGTCTATGAAAACCAAGTCATCATTGTTCGCAATCCAGATGATGCCTATGCATCAATCACTCCTGTTTTTGCTGGGGATATCCTCAGCATCGGTGGATTCAATGAACAAGGCGTGGGCGTCAGTGAACTTACCGTTATTGCTGATGATACCACATTTCATGGAATCAATGCAGGTTTCCGCATGAGAATGGTGCTTGACTATGCAGACAATGGTGCAGAAGCAGTACAAATCATGAATTCAAATCGTACCTGCTGTTGGAATTTTATTGTTTCAGATGCAGCGGTACCCACTGGATTTGCCATTGAACAATCAGCAAACTATGCCTTTGCTAATACCTGGTTTGATACTGTTGAATCAACAGAACCATTCTGGGAAATCAAAGATGTCGTACGGAGAGGAAACTGCTACATTCATCCAACATTAGCCGACATACAACGTGATTATTATGATCCCAGTGGCATCAAAGGATATCTTCGTGTCTTATTTAAAATCGAATATACCTATATCAATTGGGTTCAATATAAAGCAATTAGTGAAGAAATTGAACATCAGTATGGCACACTCACCACAGAAAACGCTCTAGATTTACTGCGTAATGTCTATCTTGGAAAAACAAATGTTATGTTTCGATTATTCCTTACCGAAAAGAGTCATACCGGTCGACAATGGGTTGGATGCCCAGAAACAGGAGATATCTCAATTTGTTTTGCTGAAAATGGAAAAGAGGCATACCAAACAGAGGTATATTCGTTTAATTTCTATGATTTGTTGACCGCTGACCCACCGTAATCTTTTTTATAACAAAAAAAGAGTGAAAATCTATAAACTAAAAACAAGAGAGTGAATGGTAAGGAGAAGTACGTCGAGCCTTCAAGCAGGTCGCCTCCTCCCCCATTATCTTCACATTTTTATAATTTTTATCACTTTTAAACTTTCTGATTTATTTTAAGGTAATTGTCGAAACCAAAGCAATTATTCTACTAATTCTTCCCAACATAAAAAAAATTTGACGATTGAAAAAATACTTAGATTACACGCAATGATGTAAAACAGAGAAACATTTATTTCTCAAAACATTATATGCTCATGTGGTGGATGGGAAAATACATGATAAAACACCAAACAAACATCAATGAGAAAACAAATCAAAAAAACAAACAAGAAACTACAGATGGTTTTGATGAAAACAAAATCGAACCATCATTTTCTACAGATCAATCAACGAAGACCGGTAAATCATCATTGCAACAACAACTTGAACAACTACGAAAAGAAAACGAATCATTAAAAGACGAAAAAAACTCTTTAGAAATCGATAACATCTGTCTTGAACAAAAAAACAGCGAATTAAAAACCCGTATTGATGATCTGGCTACACATTACCCCCAAGCCAGTATCCTTCTAGGTAAAAAACCTGATGAACAACAAAAATACAGTTGGTTAAAAAACATCAGTCTTAAAAAAAGAAAATAAAAAAAACCCCTTTTTCAGAACCAGGGGTTACTCACTTACTATTTTTATTATTTATGCATTTGTTTTGGGCCCTTTGGTTTTGATTTTTCTGCTTGTACTTGACCCAGATTTGGTCCTTCCTCCTGGGTCCGTGCAGCAATCAGACAGCCACGAGCAACAGAATTCAATGGATTACTTGCTTTGACGATCTTAGATAAATCAATACCAAGATTGGCTTGTTTTAATTTATTCTGAAACATTTCAAAAAAGCCTTTTGGAAGGGAACTGCCACCAGCAATAGCAACTGGAAACGCAACATTTGGAGGAGTGATATGAGCCAACCGTTTCTTCAAATGCTCAATCACATAGGTGATCAATGCATCATAATAAATATTCAATGCTCCTTCAGGACTTCCCACGGTTACCTTATTACTCAGAGAGGAAATTTTCTCTTTTGTGGCTGTCACATGTTCTTTAGGTAAGCCAGTTGATTTTGCTACCTGTTCATCAATCCAATCCCCACCACGACTAATACTAAATGACATCAATGGCGAAGCCATATATGCCAAGGTGACATTAGTCAGACCAGCACCTACACTAATCCCAAGACCAGTGAAATTATAATCAGCAAGCTCTGAATAAATTACCGCCAGACCCTCATCGATAACCTTTGTATCATATTTCAATCGTTTTGTCAATGCTTCCATCGTTTTTTTATGATACAATACATCCATATCAACATCAATAGGATCAGCAGGTGTTGAAATATAGAGAACCTCATTTGGCGTATGTTTTTCACCAAGAGTGCGTTCTACAATCAACTGCATAATGGGAATCGCTTCTTTTTCCTCAGGGCTGATAATCCCATGTCTCATTGGACGTCTGGCTTCTTTTTCAAAAATAGTTGCAAATTTAAAAGCATCTTCTCCAAGGAGACGAATGCCATCATCATCCTCGATATACAACACTTTTGAGGTGTCCAACATATTTTTGGTTAGGTCGCTAGAGTCTATTTTCATAAACGCGTTTCGTTGCCTCTTAAAAATGACATCTTCACCATCTCTATCAGCAGAAATGATGTTCATTGTTCCAATATCTAAACCTTTTGCCACTTAACATCACCATCCTAAATACATAAAAACCTATCAAAAACATGTTTAAATACGTTTCGAGAAAAATAAAGTATTTAAAAAAAATTATAGGTTTTAACAAGAAAGCCCCTTCGGGGCAAATTAACGACAGCTAAATAGCATCAACACTAA
>CAZVKY010000022.1:11208-23446 GCA_964627915.1 uncultured Thermoplasmatales archaeon | reverse complement strand
TTAATGAAGAACAGAAGTCTTTTTTCTTAACTGAGCGAGGATGCTTTTGGATTCATTTGTTGCAGAATTATTTTGTGCTACAATATATTGATACAGTCTGGAAGAAGGCTATGGCTAGGCCATGGCCGAAAAAGATTACCATTTAATCAGAAATCAATGTTTTTCCCTCTTTGATAGGTATTCAACTGCATACAAAAATCCTTTTGCTCGTTCAACCATCGGGTAATGATCAACGATGTCCCAGAATGCTTTTGAGTGATTAGGGTGAATGAGGTGAGCAAGTTCATGAACGATGAGGTAATCTTGAACAAACTGGGGATAATCAGCGATTCGATGGGAGAGACGAATGCTTTTGGTGCTTGGAGTGCAACTCCCATATTTTTGGTTTTGATTGGTCACAAATCGTATGGTGAAATCAAGTTGTCCATCAAAATATTTTTGATTAAGCATCTCAGCTCTCTCGGTGAGATGACCCGTGGTATTTAGATCGTGTCTTTGTTCTTTTTTCTTCATTTTGTTTTCTATCGTCGTAATGTATCTTTGTTCTTGTTTTTTTGAAAGACCTTCAGGAAGATAAATATGTAACGTATTATTCTTTATTTTTCCTTCAATGGTTTTTTTCCGTCGATTGCTTCGATTGATTTGGATAGTGTTCCATTGCATGATTCATCAACCTGATCTTTGTCGTTTTTTGACAGTTATTTGATGTTAATTCATTATTTTTCATGTGGCGAAAAAGAAGCATTATAGATCATCAGAGCAATGATTCCCATTGCTGTAGATGTTTCTAAAGGAATATTTAGCCCCGTGAGTTCCACATGATAGGATGCTTTCTTTAGGATGGATGGAGGTAATCCTTTTTTTCCCAAGCCCATGATGATATATGTTTTTTTGCTTGAATCATTGGTTGCTTTGGTAACTACATGATCGAATGTGGTTTTTTTCTTTGTATCTGGAAAAGCAGTTGTTGCAATGATAGTGTCTTGTGGAGAAAATGATGGTGGATGTTGCTGGGAACAAGGCATATGTATGATTCTTTTTTGTTTGGCTAGTTGTTTGATATACTTACCGCTATGTCCAATAGTGGTTTCTTTGATTGCTCTGTTAATGAATGTGGATAGTTGTTTGATGGGAAATCCCATGAGGGCGAGATCAAGACCATACGCGCTGCAGAGAGGTGCTGCTCGTGCTAGCATTCGGAAATGAATTGGTTTTAACGCTCCTTCATAGGTATCATATAAAGAAAGAATATTTCCTGTTGATGCGGGAAGGGATGATTGTTTAGATTGGGATGATGTTTTTGGGTTTTGTTTTGATGTGATGCTGGTTTGTTTGAAACCACATTGTTCCATGGTTTTTTCAATCTTTGTTTTCATGGTCTTATGTATCGTATCTTCATTTAATTCTTCTAGGAGTTGTCGGCTTTTTTCGATTTGGCCTGCTTTATAAAGTCCCTTGGCGATAATCAGGGTTATTTGATTATTTAATATACTAGATTTTATTTGATTACATTGTTTTTCTGCGGCATTAAAGAAAAGTTGGCTGTTTTCTTTAAATCCTTTTTTATCTGCAAAGGCTGCGAGAGTGCAGAGAAGTTGTGCCCGTTCCTCTGGTTTATTGATCTCCATGATTTGATGGAAAAGAAATAAGAAATCTTGTTTTGACTGGATGTGTCTAATAAGATAACGAAAGGCTTGCACTCTTTTTTTACCCTGTTCCATCGCTGCATGTTGTGTTGCTGTTTTTAATGCTTGTGGAAATGGTCGTGAGCTTTTGATGCTTTGAAGATAAAGATATCCCATGAGTTTTGTTTGTGTTAACCCTTTTTCACGGTTCTTTAACATCGTATATATTTTTTGAATTGAAATCTCTTCTGAACATTTCATGGCCCACTGTCGAAGAACCGATCGTGTATCATGAAGAATAAAACCTTTGTTGTGCAACGCGATATCAAGAAGAGAGCTGATTCGTTTACATCCAATGTGTTTACCAAGCTCATCAATGTTTTGGGATAATCCTTTTCCTTTTGGAAGTTGTTTTATTTCATGAAAAATGGAGTCTAAGAGCTGTTGTTGAATAGCTGTATCATTGCTTGATCGCCATTTTTTTGCATTTTTTGCTAATGCTGCTAAAAGTTCAGCTCTCCGCCATGGTCTCTCTACTTTTTTGCTGTAATCAATTGATTCAAAAGCATGTTTTGCTGCGGTTGATTGTTGAAATTGTTTATCTTCGCTAATCCTGATGAGAGCAAGTGCAATATAATATGGATCGCTCATCGTTTTTGCTTCCTCAATGAGAGCAGAAGGACGTTTTTTTTCTGATTTTTGATCTCTGATGAGTTGACGGTAATATGATGGATCGTGATGAGGATTTTTAGACATACTAAGGTTGCTAAGAAACACTATTGCTTTTTACCTTTATGGTTTCTATGGATAGATATTATCCGCTATTCCCGGTTTTTTTTGGGTATCAGGCATTTTTTTTAATGGAAGGGGTGTTTGTTCTGAGCGTTCACTTTTTTTACATAAGAATGGTACTCAGATAATACCCTGCAGCCCAAATTCCTGCAAGAATAATGCAGGTTATGATTATTTCTCCCTTTGACATAGACCTTTCCAACTCCAATACCTATTTTTTATATATATTTATGTATAACTATTTGAATATTAACTTAAATATTTATTAGGCGGTGATCTGTAGATTTTTCCACAGAATATATACAGCGGCATTTCTCTCACCCTCTATTAAGTATTTATGTAATTAATGATTAATAAAACCTTTCATAATCATAATAAAAGAGATATAATATGATAAAAAAATACTATTAAACGTTGATTTAATTAAAAAATAGGAGAAAATTGAATATGAACTTTAATGTTTTATTCTGGACTTACGATTTTCCCCATGAACAAGATATTGTCAGTCTGTTTGTGCTGGATGAAAAACAAAAACGGATGATCAGCATTAAAAACTAGTTGATCTGATGGAGGTATAGCAGTTAATTCCATATGAACCGTGGTAGCCGCTGCTGCTTCTGTACCGGTTTCATCAACCTGTACAAATGCATTATGCAATACTTTTCCAATGAAGAGATCACGCCTTCCATCCATACCAGAGAAATCAGCACTGGTAGTGAAAGGAACCTGCATACCCATTTCAATTAGATGCTGCCCTAAATTATATGTTGTTTCCATTTCAAATTTTGGAAGAATGACCTTTACTTGTTTTTCTTGAAATGATTGTTCCCAATCTGAGATATTCTCCCAGCTTATTTGCTGTTCAATTGTTGAAATATTGTTTTCCTTTGGAAGTAGAACAATCATTGAAACATTATTTCCATCATAGGGAAGTTCAAGCATCTGAAAATCATCGGTTTCAGTGTAATTAAATTTAACATCGTCATCATCTAACTGCATCATGGGGACGGTGACGGTTTCTTCATCAGTGACATAAAAATCTTTTTCTAGAGTATCATCTGGGTCGAACTGATACAACCAATCCCCTTTGAAATAAATAGCATTGGTTAGAATCATTTTTGTCGCTGGATCAATATCTTCACTGCTCAGCATATCCTGTATCTTATCATGGGTTTTTTCCTCGATCCAGTTGTTGATTTGTTCAGCGGTTTCTTCTGCTTGTAAAAAATCAACCTCGGTTGCTTTTCCCATATAATAGTGTTCAATGAAATCAAGATATGAATCTAAAAAGGAAAAATCATGTTGTGTCCACAAGGCATTGGCGGTTTCAAGTGTATAATTATTATGAAAATTATAGATATTGTATAATCTTCCGAATGAACAGAGCATGGTATCATTGTTTTGAGGAAACTGTAATACCTTTTGCATATCCGCTGCAGTTTCATTTTTTGCTCCTTCATAGGTCATTGAAAGAGCGACAAAAACACTATACGGTGAAAAAAAGACATTGTTTCCTTCATGTTCTTGGTCATTACTCAGTTGAGTGTAAAGATCAAAAGAGAACATGTTCATATAATCCACAAGAGATGAAACACTTTCAGAAGTTGCATTGGTATCAATCGCTAATTGATCAGCTTTTGCAGATGGAGAAAATAAATTATCCTTGTACAGGTATCCTGCGATAATGGCAACACTAACGATGAGCACTGCTGCCATTGCTGCTATCATTTTTTTGCTTTTCATTTGTAAACTTCCTAACAATAATGTAAGTCAGTTTTGGTATATATACAATGTGAAATCATTTGGTCTTTACCGAATAAGTGATAAAAAAAAGTGTTTCGATCGGATTGTTTTGACCCATTTCATAAAGCGGTTTAGAATCATCAATCCGCTAGAAAGTTACCACTGAGATATCCATTTATTTGAACGGGGACTTTTTGGTTTGAATCTGCGATGGTAAAATCACCAATCAAGGTAAGTAAGAACCAATCAGGAATCCCATCGCCAACGATAGGGAGAAATGAGATAATTGGGAGGTTAAATGTTGTTTTTAAACAAGTTTCATTTTTTGGTGGTAACGAACAATTTTGTAAATAATCTTCAGCAATGATTGTTTTTGTTTCATTGTCCACCCGATAAATGATGATATCTAACTCTGATGCGATTAATGGTATCTTTGTTGGATTATAAAGTTTAAAACCAACATCCATGTTCACTCCAGATAATGTAATATCAAAATCAGCTGAAAGTGAGATTTCAATTCGTTCATTATCCATAAGATAAGATGCAAGATCCGGGACATTCATTTCTGCAGATGCAGTAAATGTTCGGTCTATGGTAACACCAGCAACTGCGATACTTACATCACCAGTTAATGCTGCGGAGAGTGTTCCATTATCAAAGACTTCATATCCGACAAAGGCAGAAAAATAAATAGGAGTTTTTGACTCTGGTTGAATAGTTGTATCGGTAACATTGATATCTGCATCAATCGGGGTGTTATTATGTTTGATGATGATGCTACTATTTGATAATGATAGTGAAAATGTGTTTTGATTATCCACATTGATGCTGCCATTGAGAAGAACGCCAGTTTCATTAACGTTTTCGATACCAGCATCTAAAGATATGCTTGGAAGAAAGATAGCATCAATTATGGGTGTTGGATTGGTAATAATGGTGATTTCTAAGGGTAATGATACAGATATAAAATCAAAAAAATTCACTCCGAAATCACCTGTGATATGACTTTTGAATTGCTCCAAAGCTTCTCCCTTGAATCCAAAAGTCCCAGTTGAATTAATGGTAACAGATTCATGGGCGGGAACTGTCTTTTTTGGAAAAACAAGTGATCCAACGATACTGTTTTGACTGTTGAGAACCTCAACGGTCATATCCTCTAACACTAAATTATAGGGATTATCATTGTCTAGGTGCATGCTAATTTCTAGGCTCACGTTTTCTTCAGTGAGTTGGACCGCATCGATATAAACAGTGACCTTTGGGGTATTGGTGTCAGTTAGAGTATAAAATGTAAAAATGGCTATGATACTGATAAATAGGAAAAAAATGCTGAGCAATATCCATTTTTTATTCATACCGAAAACCAATACAATGGTTGAAATAATAAAATAATTATAATATTGAGTATTTAAAAAACTTGTTATATGATTATTATTTGTTTTTATGCTTGTTTTGTTTGCATCGGTGGGATAAGGGCGGGAAGATAAAGAACCAATAAAATGAGAGTGAAGAACCCAATCTCAGTCAGTGGTTTTGCTTGCATATAACCATGCAGAATGTAGCCAGCTATTAGACCAAAGGAGGTGAGAGCATGGGCCTGTATCATTCGTTTGTTTGCGTGTACAATCTGGTTTGGTTGCTGATAATGTTTGAGTAAAATACGATTTGATGAGATAACAAGAGGCAGCGAAATGAAACTAAGAAGAACTGGCCAGGGTGTATAAGAGAATAAAACAGATAGCAAAATAATGCTATAGGTCGCTAACCAACTAACAACGTATAATTTTACTCCTGTTTTTTTCCCAAAACGGGCGACAAGGGTAAGTTTTCCAGCAAGTCGATCCTCCTGAATGTCAGGTATTTCATTGATGACAATCATGGAAAATAACATGATTCCACAGGGAAGCGTAGCAAGAAATGCTTCTATACTTAATTGCTGTGCTTGAACAAAAAAAGCGCCAAGACCGATGATGGGTCCAAAATTTAATAATAATCCAATTTCACCGAGACCATGATGGGCAAATTTGATGGGTGGGGAAGTATAAAAAACTGACCAGATAATTCCAATTAATCCGAAAATAAGGACAAGTATTCCTCGTTGAACTGTTAGATAGAGGCCAATGGAAATCACAATGAGATAAAGAAAAATAAAGACCCAGAGTATTTTTCTTGGTTTTATAAGACCACTGGTTAAGGTTTTACTGCCACCTGTGTACGGATTTTCCTCACCAGACTTTGTGATGTCAACGGCATGTTTGTAATCGAAATAATCATCGGTCATATTTAGCGCGATATGATTAATGATAACACCGATGATGACCAGTGCAAATAAACTTACTGAAAAGCGGCCAAGGGATGCCCAACTGACCACTGATCCAATGGCCGCAGGAAATATTGATGGTGGAACAAAATGGTATCGAGATGCCTGCCACCAGGAAAGAATAGTGGTTCTCAATGATTGAGGCATAATATGGTCAAAATAGACAAATGTTGTTTACTATAAAATAAGTTCCCCATATTATTCATTAGATCCTCCCTTATGGACAAAAGCATTTAAAAACCATCAAAATCATTCTTTCCTTGATGAAGGTTGTTATCGTTGGAGGGGGGTTTTGTGGTGCTACTATTGCCAAAGACCTTGAGGATGTAAAAGATATATCAGTGGTTTTGATTGATAAGAATCCTTTTTTTGAGTATAATCCAAGTGCGCATAAAGTTCTTACACAGCCGGCTTACCAAAACAATATCCGTGTTTCATTCGATCGCTTTCTTTCAAATACGGTTATTGTAACTGAACCGGTAAAAAAAATAACGCCAAAAAAGATTAAGACCGAATCGAAAACCATTGCTTTTGATTATGCGGTTCTTTGTTTAGGTTGTTCTTATCCTATTTTTTTGTCTTCTACTGAAAACGTTTTCACTATGTCGAGAAGTAATGAAGCGAAAGTGTTGTTTAAAGCATTAAAAAAGGCAAAGAAAGTGTTGATTGTTGGAGGTGGATATATTGGTACTGAAATTGCTGGTGAACTGGCAACAAAAAGACCAGATATTGAAACAATGGTGGTTCATTCTCATGATCGAATTCTTCAAAGAAGTCCCCGCTCTGCATCATCCTATGCTCAAAAGTTCCTTGAGAAACATGGCGTTCGATTTTTGTTTAATGAAAAGATTGTTGATCATCCCGCTGAAACAGCGTTTATCACTAAAAAGGGTAAAATAATTGATGCTGATTGTTGTATTTGGTGTGCAGGGACAAATGTGGATTCTTCTTTTCTCGATGGTTTTCAACCATTACCTGTGGATACATCAGGTCGAATAAAGGTTACTGAAACGCTACAGTTGCCGGAGTATCCTCATATCTTTGCGGGTGGTGATCTTACTTCGATAAAGGAAGAAAAAACAGCTCGAAAGGCTGAGTTGCATGCTCGAGTGATTGCTTCGAATCTGAAGAGATTACATCAAGGAAAAACATTAAAACCGTATAAAACAGGGTCGTCTCCCATGGTGATTAGTCTTGGTGATAATCATGGTATTGTTCAGTTTGGTCGATTGGTTATTCCTGGTTTCATTGCCGGCGTTAGTAAATGGATGGTTGAATGGTGGACTCTTCGACAGTTTTATTAGTTCATCGACATTTTTTTTGGTTTTTTTCCTATAAATATCCTCTTTTGTAACGATTTTTTTTAAGTATCTGTCGAAAATTATTTAAAATGGCTACCCTAAAGGTATAAGATTGAATGAATATAACTCTTGGTCCAAATATGACAATTGTTGTTTATATCACTGTTATCGTCCTCGTATTTTTTTTTATGGAGTTTGTGGCCTGGCTGCTTCATAAGTATGTGATGCATGGGTTTGGTTGGTATCTTCATGAGGATCATCATCGATATACAAAGGATCGAATTGAGAAAAATGATGTTTTTGGAGTAATTTTTAGTGTTGTTTCATTTTTGTTTATTTTTACTGGTTGGTTGGATGGCTTTGATATCAAGTTTGCCATTGGCATTGGTATTATGGCCTATGGTCTTGCCTATTTCCTAGTTCATGATGTGTTCTTCCATCGACGTGTTAATCTGAGATATAAACCAAAAAGCAAATATATGAAACGAGTGCTTCATGCTCATAGCATTCATCATCAGAAAAGCTCAGCCTATGATGGTGTTTGTTTCGGTTTCGTCATTGCCAGTAAGAAATATGATGCAAACTGAATAAAATATATGAAAGGGTATTGAAAAAAGATTACAAAAAGATATATAAATTAATATCTTCTTAGATATTTGGAGAGGGATATGATGATTAATTACTTTATTTTGGATGTACTCATTTTAATTTTTCCACTCCTATTTTCATTCAAATGGGTTTTTCCCTATTACAAAAACTACAAACCTCTCTTTGCATCAATTATCATCGTTGGTGGAGTATACATTTTCTGGGACATGCTCGTCACCCTTCGTGGAGACTGGTGGTTTGAAGAACATTACCTTTTAGGAATCGAGTTCATCATTCCATTAGAAGAAGCCCTTTTTTTCGTTGTTGTACCTTATTCCTGTATTTTTATTTATGAAAATCTACAATACTTCTCCCCAGACAAAAAAGTATGGTTCAATAAATGGATGTATTATGTTCTCAGTCTCATTTTTTTTATCGTAGGATTGATCTTTTATCATCAGGATTACACTATCCTTGCACTTCTTTCAGTAAGTGCATTTCTTTTCATTGCAGCAACCTGGTTTCCAGATTTAGTGCAATCACGAAATTACTGGTTTTATATCTTCATCTCATTTGGTGCCTTTCTCATCTTTAACTATATTCTTACAAGCATCCCTATTGTGAGTTATAATCCAGATGCTATCTGGGGTGGAACGATAAATCAACTCTGGTATGGTCGATTTATCACCATTCCTTTCGAGGATTTCTTTTACAATTTCAGTATGCTTTCTTTTTATCTTCTGGTGTATCGTTACTTTAAAAAGAGATGGATACCACAAAAAAATGTATCCGGTCAAAAAACGTAAAAATAACTGAAGAATGACAAATAATGAGGGTAATATAAACTAAAAATAGTTTGATAGAAAAAAATGTGATTGATATGACTAAAGATAATCTTATCGTTGTTGGAGCTGGTATTGGAGGTCTTGCAGCAGCTGCATTGCTGTCAAAAAAAGGTCATGATGTAACGGTCCTAGAAAAAAATGGGCAACCTGGTGGACGAGCTTCAGTTTGGAAAAAAGATGGATTCACTTTTGATATGGGCCCCTCATGGTATCTAATGCCAGATGTGTTCAACAAGTTTTTTGCTGAATTCAACAAAAAACCAGAGGATTATATGGATTTAGTAAGACTTGATCCCTCCTATCGGGTCTTTTTTGATGAAGATGATTATGTTGATATCTCAGCGGATTTAGAAAAAAATCTTTCACTTTTTGAGGATCTTGAACCAGGTGCAAAAGAAAAAATGAAAGAATACCTGGATAAAAGCAAATATGAATATGATATCGCCATGAAAGATTTTATTTACAAGGACTATAAACATCTCACTGATTTTTTCAAACCACGACTTATCGTTGAAGGAACAAAGCTCCATATGTTTGAAAAACTGGATAGTTATGCTCAACGGTATTTTAAAAACCAGAAAATACGCCAGATCCTAGAATACACTATCGTCTTTCTTGGAGGTAGCCCTTATGATAGTCCTGCCCTGTATTCATTGATGTCTCATGTTGATTTCAACATGGGTGTTTGGTTTCCAAAAGGAGGAATGGGAAAGCTAGCTGAAGCAATGCATACCCTAGCTGAAGAACAAGGTGTATCATTCCAGTTTAATCAACCCGTTGATCATATTGCAGTGGACCGTGGAAAAGCAAAAGAAGTGCAAACCAAAAAGGATACCTTTTCAGCAGATCATGTTGTAGTAAACGCTGATTATGCCTGGGCTGAGACTCATCTTTTAGAGAAAAAATATCAAACCTACTCAGATAAATACTGGGAAAAACGAAAAATCGCGCCTTCTGCCTATTTATTGTTCCTTGGTCTTGATAAACAACTGAAATCCTTTACTCATCATAACCTTTATTTCCATCCTCAATGGGATAAACATTTTGATGATATTTTTAAACATCCCCAATGGCCAGAGGACTATTCCTATTATGTTTCCTGCATTTCAAAAACGGATCCAACAACTGCTGTTGAAGGAGGGGAAAATGTCTTTGTGTTAGTTCCTGTTGCTGCAGGGTTGGAGGATACAAAGGAAACTAGAGAGACCTATTTTAACAAGACCATTGATCATATGGAAAAGCTTGCTGGTGAAAACATTCGAGATCATATCCTGGTGAAACGCATCTTTGCTCATAATGATTTTAGCAGTCGATACAACGCCTACAAAGGAACCGCATTAGGACTTGCACATACGTTGAAACAAACAGCGATTTTCCGTCCACGTCATCAAAGTAAAAAAGTAAAAAACTTGTATTACACAGGACATTATAATCATCCGGGTATTGGAGTTCCCATGGTTATTATTTCCTCTCAAATACTTGCTGATACTATTGGATAAGACCTATGCTGATTGATAAAACCATATTCACCTTATTTAGACAAGGAAGTACCACTTACTTTTACAGTAGTTTATTTTTTCCAACCAAGATCAGAAAAAATGTTTTTATTCTCTATGCCTTCGTCCGTCAAGCAGATAATTATGTGGACCAGATCCCACAAGACCGTGAAGGTTTTTATGCGTTTAAAGAGGGATTTGAACATGCATGGGCTGGTGAGCAAACAGATGATATCGTAATTGACTCATTTGTGTATCTTGCCAAAGAAAAACAGTTTGAAAAACAATGGGTTGATTCATTTTTACGATCTATGGAGATGGATTTAACTAGAAAAACATATCAAACCATGGATGACACATTGGAATATATCTATGGATCTGCTGAGGTCATCGGACTTTTTATGGCCCGTATCCTTGGTCTTGTCGATCGATCTTTTGAATCTGCTCAATATCTCGGTCGGGCTATGCAGTATATCAATTTCATTCGTGATATTGATGAAGATAATTCACTCAATCGAGAATATTTTCCAAAACAAGAAATAAATCGGTTTGGGCTGGAATCTCTTGATCATGCCTATGTGCAATATCACCCTGAAGCTTTTAGCTCATTTATAAAGGCGCAGATTGAACGATATTGTGGATGGCAGGAACTAGCGGAACATGGCTATGGGTTCATCCCCAATTTGTATCTTATTCCTATTAAAACCGCGTCAGAAATGTATAAATGGACTGCTCATCAGATTGCTCATGATCCATTGATAGTGTATCGTTGGAAAGTGAAACCTATGATCTCCCAGATTGTGACGGAAACATTTCGCAGTATGGTTGATATCATTTCTAAAAAGGATCAAATAAACAAATGTGAAAAACATCTAGCTTAATAAATGAACACATAGTGTTTTACTTAGAAATTATATTTGGGTTTTGCAATGGTAAAAAAAATATCTCTGCGAAGTATCTCATTTGACACCTCTTTTTTGTTAAAAGATAAACCTGAAATCGATGTTTGTATGAAGATGATTGCAAAGGATGGTATAGCTTGTTTTCTTACTAGCACTGTTGTTTCTGAACTTGAACAACTCAAAGTTTGGGGGAGGATAACGATAAAACAACATAAAAAAGCAATTTCCCGGTGGAAAAAAACTCATGGGCAAATCATTGATTTCAACAACCGATTGCTTTCAGATGCCTTTGCTAAAGAATGCATGCTTTCAATGGAGGAACATCATGGAGTAACAGAAAAAGATGTTGCCAATGATTGTAACATTCTTGTGTCAACATTGAAACATGGGGTGGATTTATTTCTCTCAGAAGATTTTCATTTTACATCAAAAATTACACAAAATGTCATTGATGAGGTCACAAATGCTGCTTGCACTGAGTTTCATCAGATGTGTGAAACTGGGTTATATGCTATTAATGCTGATATCTTTTTATTAGCTTACGATCACGGAAGCATTGATGTTGAGTTGATTGAATCATCAATGCAGAATGTTAGAAAAAGTGGGAAGAGATTGTAATTTTTTTT
>CAZVKY010000022.1:5766-11108 GCA_964627915.1 uncultured Thermoplasmatales archaeon | reverse complement strand
ATTGCTTGTGCATCAGCATAATAGGTGTAGCCTGTAAAAAGAAGGAGTAGGATGATGATAATGGTAACAATACCGAGTTGATATGTTTTTGAAATCATTAGTATTGTTTAATACGGATATGGTTTTAGTAATCTTCTATACTTTTTTATTTTTGTTTTGATTGATAATCTTGAATTGCTTTTTGAAGGGCGCCAGTAGCTAGATTCGAACAATGCATTTTCACTGGTGGAAGTCCATCGAGTTCATCAGCAACTTCTGCTTTAGTGATGGCTAATGCTTCCTCAATGGTTTTTCCTTTCACTAGTTCTGTAACCATGCTACTAGTGGCAATAGCAGCAGCGCAGCCAAAGGTTTTGAATTTTACATCACTGATTCTATTGTTCTTAACCGTGATATATAGCGTCATTACATCTCCACAGACTGGATTTCCTACTTTACCCACACCATCAGCATCCTTGATTTCACCGACATTGCGTGGATGCTGAAAATGATTCATGACTTTTTTAGAATACATGCCCATAATGTTTCATCTCTCGTTTTTTTCACAATTTAATTCTTTTAAATATTTACTAATTTTTCTCCCATAATGGAGAAATTCTTCGCAGCTGATCCACAATATCTGGAAGGGTTTTAAGAACATAGTTTATTTCTTCTTCCGTATTTATTCTTCCCAGACTCAGCCGTAGCGATCCATGTGCATCAGCTGCATTTAATCCTATTGCTAGGAGCACATGTGATGCTTGTAATGTTTGTGATGAACAAGCTGATCCGGTAGATGCTGCAATTCCTTTTTCATCAAGACTGAGTAAAAGTGATTCTCCTTCAATGGCAGTGAAACGAAAATGAGCATTGTTTACTAATCGTTTTGTCGGATGTCCATTCAGATAACTTTCTTCGATAGAAAGCACCCCCTTGATGAGTAGAGCTCTTAATCTTTGAACATATTTCATATCCTTTTTCAATCGTTGAGCTGAGAGTTCACAGGCTTTCCCCAAGCCAACGATTCCAGGTATATTTTCAGTGCTACTCCGTAATCCTTTTTCATGACCGCCACCGTGAATAAATGGTGTCAGCTTCACCCCTTTTCTGATAAAGAGAGCACCTATTCCTTTAGGTCCATACATTTTATGTGCTGAAAGTGATAACAGATCAATATGATCCTGGTTGACATCAATCGGTGTTTTTCCAACGGCTTGCACAGCATCAGTATGAAAAACAACATCATGTCTTTGAGCGATAGCTCCGATTTCCTTGATGGGTTCAATGGTGCCAATCTCATTATTGGCATACATGATACTAATCAGAAAGGTGTCCTTGTTGATTGCTTGTTCAACTTTTTCTGGGTCAATCAGACCATATTTATCAACAGGAAGATACAATACATTAAATCCTTGTTCTTCAAGATGTTTACAGGTTTGAAGAACTGCCGGATGTTCAATTGTAGAAGTAATGATATGAGGTCCCTTTGTCTTCCGTTTGTTTTTATGTGCGTAAGCAACACCTTTTATGGCGATGTTATCTGATTCGGTTCCACCAGCGGTAAATATGATTTCATCATGGTCTGCATGGAGTAGTTGAGCAACTTGATCTCTTGCTTGTTGTAATGCTTCTTGAGCGTTTTCTCCATAGGAATGCAGTGATGATGGATTCCCATAATAATGGATGAAATAGGGTATCATAGCTTCAACCACGGCTGGGTCCACTGCGGTGGTAGCAGCATGATCTAAATAAATGGAATTCATAGTGTTTTTCATCTCGTTGAATGGTTTCTTTTTCATAATGCATTTATTCTTTTTTAATAGTCTTATTGGTCTATTACAGTCTATCCTATGTTACAGTAAAATTGAATGTAGTAAACTCATTTGAAATTACATATAAAATAATAAAGTGATATTGATGGGTAGTTATTCTTCTGAGGATGTTTTCTTCGTTCTTGATGCGGAGTCATGATTATTACCTGTTTCTTCCCAGCGATGATAAACGGTTTCAAGCCATGAAGGAAGTCCCTCTACTTTTTTGATCATTGCATATTTACTCAGCCGTTGACGAAGATCAACATCATATTTTACCCTTCCTTTAAATAACTCCTTTAACCGTCGACAGAGTGATCCACCTCGTCGATCCCAATCTGAAAGAATGATGACTTCATGGTATTGTTCACTGACCCAATCTGAGAAATCAGCAAGTGACATTCCTTTATTAAGGAGGATGATCTCCCCGGTTAACCCTATTTTACGTAATGCACGTCGGTCTTTTATTCCTTCTACGATGACCGGGATTGAATTGTTAAGCTTTACCAGTTCATCCAATGCAAGTTCAACTTCTTCAACACAACGTTCTAAATTCATACTGTTTTCCTTTTCTGCTTAATGCAAATAAAATAAGTGGAGAAATGACAAAAACAAGGGTTGTTACTAAAAGCAAGAGTAATATTCATATGAGAACAAAAGTAAAAAGAAAAAAAGAGTTATAAGAGGATTTCGGTGAAAAACCCTCTTTTTTTATTTCTTCATCCATCGAAGTAAGGTTATAGAGTTTCCAAGAGTGTATTGAATGTTTCACTTGGACGCATGGCTTTTAAAGCCAGTTCATCATCTGGAAGATAATATCCACCTAGATCAACTGGTTTGCCTTGAACTTCCAGAAGTTCCTTTTGGATTGTTGATTCCTTTTCCTTTAGTTTCTGTGCAAATGTTGAAAATCGTTGGGCAAGGTCTTTGTCTTTTGTTTGTTCAGCTAGTGCTTGTGCCCAATACATGGCAAGGTAGAAATGACTGCTCCTGTTATCAGGTTCATTTACAACCCTGGATGGTGATTTATTGTTCTGCAAGTATTGTTCAGTTGCTTGATCAAGTGTTTCAGCAAGAATCAATGCTTTCTTGTTATCCGTTCGTTTTCCAAGATGGGTAAGCGATGGTGAAAGCGCAAGGAATTCACCAAGTGAATCCCATCGTAAATGATTTTCCTTTCGGAATTGTTGCACATGTTTTGGCGCTGATCCACCAGCACCAGTTTCAAACAATCCACCACCATTCATCAATGGCACAATGGAAAGCATTTTCGCACTGGTCCCAACTTCTAGAATGGGAAATAGATCCGTTAAGTAATCACGAAGCACATTTCCGGTTACCGAAATAGTGTCTTTTCCTTCTTTCACCCGCTGACACGAATATCGTGTTGCTTCATCTGGCGACATGATTTTAAGGGTCAGACCTGTTGTATCATGATCCTTCAAATACACATTCACTTTTTTGATTAACTCGGCATCATGAGCTCGGTTTTCATCCAACCAAAACACTGCTGGAAAACCAGTTGCTTTTGCCCGGTTCACTCCAAGTTTCACCCAGTCTTTCACCGCGGCATCTTTGGCTTGACACATTCGGAAGATATCGCCTTCTTCTACAGTTTGTTCAAGTAAGGTTTCTCCGTTTTCTGCTACACAGCGAACAGTTCCTTTTCCTTGCATTTCAAAGGTTTTATCATGAGATCCATATTCTTCAGCTTTTTGAGCCATCAATCCAACATTTTGCACAGTTCCCATGGTTGCAGGGTCAAATGCACCATGTTTCTTACAAAAGTTAACCGTTTCATCATACACTCCAGCATAACTACTCTCCGGAATCACGAATTTGGTATCATACGTTTTTCCATCTGGACCCCACATTTGACCAGAATTTCTAATCGCTCGAGGCATTGATGCATCAATGATGGTATCACTTGGAACATGTAAATTGGTAATGCCTTCATCTGAGTTTACCATCGCAAGATCTGGTCCTGTTTCATAACATGCTTTGATATCCGCTTCGATTTCTTTTTGTTTATCATCAGGCAGCTCTTTGATTTTATCATAGAGTTCACCAAGCCCATTATTTGGACTGATACCTAGTTCTTTGAAGGTTTCAGCATGTTTTTCAAACACATCTTTGAAATAGGTAGAGACTACATGACCAAAGATAATGGGATCAGATACTTTCATCATGGTTGCTTTCAAATGCACTGAAAATAAAATGTCTTTTTCTTCAGCATCTTTTATTTGTTCATCTAGAAATGATCGAAGTGCTTTTTTCCTCATGACCGCTGCATCAATGATTTCTTTTTCATCAAGCGGAAGTTTTTCTTTCAGAACGGTTTTGTTTCCTTGCTCATCAACATAAACGATTTTTGCTGTTCCCGTTTGATCTTTTGAAACTGTCATTGATTTTTCAGTTGAGCGAAGATCACCATGATCCATGGTTGCAACATGAGATTTTTTATCCGGAGTCCATTCACCATTGTCATGCGGATTGTTTTTCGCATAGTTTTTCACTGGTTTTGGCACTCGTCGATCAGAATTTCCCATTCGAAGCACTGGATTCACTGCACTACCTTTTACCACATTAAATCGTGCTTTGATCTTTTCTTCTTCCTCATTTTTTGGTTCTTCTGGATATGAGGGTATATCATAGCCTTTGTCTTGTAATTCTTTGATGGCAGCGTTTAACTGTGGAACAGAAGCACTGATACAGGGAAGTTTAATGATATTTGCTTCCGGTTTTTTCACTAGTTCTCCGAGTTCTTCTAAATCATTTGATTGCTTCTGTTCATCTGTAAGATTATCTGGAAAATTAGCAATAACTCTTCCAGCAAGAGAAATATTTCTTGTTTCAACAGAAACACCAGCTGCACCAGTAAATTTCTTTAAAATAGGAAGAAAAGAATAGGTAGCTAGCGCTGGTGCTTCATCTACCTTTGTGTAAATAATTTTTTCTTTTGAATCACTCATACGTATTATTCCTCCATTATTCTACTTTCTCCGGTTTATCTGGAACGTCATACAAGATGTCATCCCATGGATGTCTATACAATGGTGTCTTCAGTCGTTTCTGATCGAAGAAATGTCCCATGAATCCCATGGTTCGGCCAATGATGAAAAAGGCGTTGAAAAAGCCCATGTCAATCATTTCTTTGATTTCTTCATCAGTGTATTTCAAGTTTTTCAGCATATCTACGAACAACACACCAATGGTTCCATCGACATTCAAAATCAAGGTGTTCTTTTTCATGGTGGTTACATCTTGCACGGCCAGAGCATAATCAAGAAGTGGATGCTTTGGGAAATGTTTTTTGGCAAAGTTAATCATGATTTCCACTCGTTCATCTGGATTATCGATGCTGTGAATCCGGTGACCGATTCCTTGAATTCGAACGTTTTTCTCTTTCATGTCATCAACGAAATCACGTGGATCTAAATCATGTTCAAGTCCATAGGAGAAATGTTTCGCTGCTCCATTCACTGCTCCACCGAATCGTGGGCCGATGGTAACCATTCCACTGATGATGGATTCAATGAGATTCTTTCCAGC
>CAZVKY010000022.1:0-5666 GCA_964627915.1 uncultured Thermoplasmatales archaeon | reverse complement strand
GTTTTCTGCAACGGCTTGTTTATAGTCCATGGGTATATGTGGAGGGGTCGGTTCATCGATTTCCTCGATCTTTCCTTCTTTTTTGAGTTTGTTATAGGTTTGTTTAATTTTTTCTCCATAATCATCAAATGATTCGGGAACAACTGCTCCTGCATCTCGTAGTGCTTGGTTTTTAGCGGGAGCGGTATCTGCTTTTGAATCTGCTTTTGCACCAGCATGACCAAATTGCACACCACCAGGTAGCATTTCTGCACAGGTTCCAGTTACCCACATCACCAGTGGTTTGGTGATACGTCCGTCTTTAAGCGCTTCTACGATTTCATATTCATCTTTTCCACCAACTTCGCCGAGACAGACCATCATTTTTATCTTTGGATTTTGTTCAAAACGAAGGAGATGATCAATCAAGGTTGATGCAGGATACACATCTCCACCAACAGCATATCCTTCATAGATACCATCGGAGTTCCGAGAACAAATATTATATCCTTCATTTGAAAGCCCTCCTGAGACAGAGACAAAACCAACGGATCCGGGTCGATACAGTTTGGTGTCTTTGATGTTTTGCATGGTTCCAGCGGCATTGCCGATTTTGAAACAACCTGGTTTGATACCACCAACGGTTGCTGGACCAATCACCCATTTGTTCTCTTCTTTTGCTCGTTTTGCGATTGTTCGCACATCTCGTTGTGGAACTCCTTCAGCGATCATCACAATGGTGCGAATGGTTTTTGTTTCAAGAGCCTCCATGGTGCTTTCAGCAGCAGATCGTTCTGACGCAAAATTCACCATGACATCTGCTTCTGGATGAGCTTTCACTGCTTCTTCGATGCTAGTATATCTGGGAAGACGGATTTCTTTTGTTCCCCAAAATAATTGGTAGTAACCACTACCAGTGGGAGTAATGAAACCAGCCACACTTGGTTCATCTCGTTGACTCATAAAATCAAAGTCAAGCATTCGCTGCGCTGCTTTTTGTTGTGATCCAAAAATAAATGCTTTGGTATTTTTATCAAACAGTTCGTAATCTTTCATTGTTTTATGCCTCCTTTCCAGTAAGTGCCATTGACACAATACGGGTCATATGTGTTTCAGGACCATAAACGTCAACAGGTAGTCCTAAGCGTTTTCCCATTCTACGCATGTTTTCTAGACCTTCTTTGTAGTTAGGTCCGCCTCGTCTGACAAATATCTTTACATTTGTTTTTTTAAGTTTATCAGCGTATTTTTCAATAGCTTGAATAATACCAGTAAATGTTTTAGCAACATCAGTGAAATTAGCAATCCCTCCGCCAACGATCAAAAACTTTGGTCGACCTTTTGGATCCTTTTTTTGTGTCATGAGATTAAGGATTGTCTTTGTGTACTCATAGGTGAGTTCCGTGCTAGGATTCCCACTATATTCACCGTAGTTAGCAAGTTCATCAGTAAATCCAAGGTCTGCAACCGTATCAGCATAAATCACACTTGCTCCACCACCAGCAACAAGATTCCAAATACGCCCATCTGGATTGAGCACGGTGAGTTTTAGTGATGCACCAGTTCGTTCATCCAGTTCATCAATGCGTTCTTCCACTTTGGTTTTATTCAGTCCAAATGGACTAGGGAATTTGATTTTGCCCCATTTTTCTGCACATTGATAGGATGCATAATCATCGACTTTCGCAACACAATCTAATGGTACGATTTCATCTTTCACAAAGGTAAATGGATTAAGTTCTAGGTAAACAAAATGATAATCCACTAGCATTTTGTAAAGTGCTTTTATGAATGATGCTACTTGTTGTTTTTTCTCACCGAGATCCTTTGGTAAGAATCCTTTTACATCCATGTCATCAATAGTTGAAAGAATCGGGATGTCAAGTTCAACCACGCTGTCCCACACAGATTCAATATCTACGCCTCCTTTTGTTGAGAAATGAATAGTATCATGTTCTCGGTGGGTGGTAATTGCGAGGTAATATTCATCATCATGGGCTACGAATTTTTCCACCAGAAAATGAGTGAGCACCCCCGTTGTTTCACCGGTGGTTTGTTTGATGGTGGTTTTCTTATTTATTCGTTGCTTAATCCATTGTTGTACTTCTTTCCAGCTTTTGTTCACATACAACAAATCGTTTTTCCCTCGTTTTCCAAAGAGTTGATCTGGTTTTGCCACTAGTTTTTCTTTTTTCAACCAGGGATTTTCTTTTTCTATTTTTTTAAAATCAGTGTCTGGTCCGATGAGCACTTGATGCGGTTTATAGCTAAAAGCTTCCTCTGAAAATTCAGCGAGACCTTTTGCCATGATTCGTTTCGCATCATATTCTCTTATGCCTTTTTGTGCCATAATTTATTCTCCATTTTTCTTATCTTTTTTTACTGTTGTTTTTTCATATATGCAAGTGTTCCACCTGCAAGCAAAAGTTTTTTCTGTCGATCTGAAAGAGTATATGTGGTTTTGTAGTCGTTTCCTTTGGTTTTGTTTTTCACAATAACTGGTTCTCCCTGTTCAATCGCCTTTTTCAATCCAGTGATTTCGATTTCATCACCTTGGTCGATATCATCATAATCATCTTCGTTTTCAAATTTCAAAGGCACAATACCAAAATTCAGTAGATTTGCTTCATGGATCCGTTCCATTGATTTGGCAATGACTGCTTTCACGCCCATATACATGGGGCATAATGCCGCATGTTCCCGGGATGATCCCTGTCCATAGCTCCAGCCTCCAATGATGATATTGTCTTTGCCGCTATCTCGGATTTTTTCTGCTCGATCATGAAACGTAGGATCCAAGACTTCAAATAAGAATTCAGAGTATTTTGGAACATTGGATCTGTATTTCATTTTACTTCCTGCTGGAATGATGTGGTCTGTGGTGGTTTTATCTTCTACTTTAATGGTGACTTCCCCAGAAATCTCATCTTTTAATGGATTAGTTGCCGGTGGATTGCTGATGTTTGGTCCACGGTATATTTCTACCGAGGGATCTGCATCCTTGGGGAAAATAAACATGCTATCGTCAATGTGGAATTGATCTGGCATGGTCACACCTGGATAAGGAATGCCCATTTCTTCAAGTTGTTGCGGTGGAGTAAATTCTCCAGTAAGAACTGCTGCGGCAGCAGTTTCAGGACTGACTAGATAGGCTTGTGCACTTTTTGTTCCGGATCTTCCTAAAAAGTTTCGGTTACTGGTTCGAAGAGTAATAGCATCGGTTTTAGGTGCTTGGCTGTTCCCAATGCAGAATCCACAAGCACTTTCTGCAATTCGAGCTCCAGCATTTATAATGGATGTGAGTCCTCCTTCCATACTAATATTTTGTAATACTTGTCTGGATCCAGGTGCCACAACAAAGCTTACATCAGGATGTGCTGTTTTTCCATCAATGATTCTTGCAACAGTCATCAGATCTCGATATGAAGAGTTGGTGCAGCTACCGACGGCGACTTGATCAACTTTCATTCCTGCTAGGTTTTCAATGGTTTCGATGTTTCCTGGGCTGTGTGGTGTTGAAGCGAGCGGTTCGACTTTGCCTAAATCAATTTCAACAGTCTGGTCATATTCAGCATCATCATCAGCTTTCATTTCCACCCATTGATCCTCTCTATTTTGTGATTTGAGGAATGCTTTCGTGATTTCATCACTTGGAAACACTGAGGTGGTAACGCCACATTCTGCTCCCATGTTAGTGATGGTTGCACGATCAGGAACGGAGAGGTTTTTCACTCCTGGACCGCCGTATTCAAAGACATAACCGACGTTTCCTTTGGTGGTGAATTTTTGAAGCATGGTCAGAACCACGTCTTTTGCACTGACCCAGGGTTTGAGTTTTCCAGTGAGATTGACTTTGATGACTTTGGGATAAGTAAGATAAAATGGTCCCCCTGCCATGGCAACGGTTACGTCGAGGCCTCCGGCCCCGATTGCTATCATGCCGATACCGCCACCGGTTGGGGTGTGTGAATCGGATCCTAAAAGCGTTTTTCCAGGTCTGCCGAATCGTTCAAGGTGTACTTGATGACAAATTCCATTTCCTGCTCTGGAATAGATAATTCCATATTTGGCAGCCACGGTTTGTAGATATTTGTGGTCATCTGCATTTTCAAATCCTTGTTGAACAGTGTTATGATCAACATAGCTCACGGAGAGTTCTGTTTTTATTTTTGGAATGTTCATGGCTTCAAATTGAAGATATGCCATGGTCCCTGTTGCGTCTTGTGTGAGTGTTTGATCGATTTTTATTCCTACTTCCTCCCCCGGTTTTGGGGTTCCGTCAACAATATGTTTATCTAATATTTTTTCAGTTAATGATTTTCCCATGTGGTATCATCTCTCTATCGGGATTTTTTTGCTGTGAATTATATGTGTAATTAATAAATCTTTTCCCCGTATATTCGGCAATTAACTAATCTGAATTAAAATTATTTGTGATTTAGAGGATTTCATAGGTTTTTTTACTCCTTATAACGAAAATCAGTTTCTTTTTTAATAAAAATGAGAAAGGTATATAAAACCTTTTTATCATTATGGTGGGCTTGTGAATCGATCTGAGCTTACAAAAAATGAACAGAAAGTCTTGTACGGACTCATTTGCCTTCCATCAAAAAATGATAGTGATTTATCAGTTATTATAAATGTAAAACTATCTACCTTTACTTCAATTAAGCGTCGATTGCTCGATCAGGGAATATTCAAACAGTACACCGTTCCATTATTAAACAAGCTGGGGAGTGAACTGTTAGCAGTGATTTACACCCAATTTAATCCTGTTATTCCACTAGATGAAAGGGTGAAAACCACCAAAAAAACTATCGAAGTGTTCGATGAAATCTTTTTTTCTGCTGGTGAACAAGAAAAGGGTTTTTCCCTTAGTCTTTCCAAAAATTATTCAAGTATTGGGCGTATTAATGAGATACGTACAGAGACCTTTGGTAGACTTGGTCTTCTTGAAAAGGAATACCCCTCCGAGGTTATTTTTCCTTTTGAGATTAGTTCAATTAAACGATTCTTAGATTTTAGTCCGTTAATAAAAAATTACCTTGATATCGATGGACTTCAGATTGAATGCGATAATAAGATTACCTTCTCAGGAATTGATAGAATTCAACTCTCTGACAAGGAAAAAGAAGTTTATGTTGCATTAGTAGAAACACCAAATGCGACAACTCAAATTATTGGAAAACGTGTTGGGCTTTCTCGTCATACCATTTCTAGGATGAAGAAAAATTTTTTCGATCAGGGTTTGCTTAAATCGATTACTATTCCTAATCTTCAGAAGCTTGGTTTTGAAATGCTTGCTTTTTATCATATTAAATTTAATCCAGCAAAAGCACCCTCTCAAAAGGATATTGATTATTTGAATTCTTCTTCCACGGTGTTTTTTGCTCGAAGGGAATTTGAAATGGTTTTGATCTCTGCTTATCCGACCTATCAAGATTATAAGACGGATAAAATGGAAAAATTCCGGTATTTAAAGGAAAATAATTTTATTTTGTATACTCCTTTGGTTCGAAAATATATGTTCGAACGGATGGCTTTTATAAAGAAATTTAATTTTTCACGCATTGCTCAAAAAATAATCAATAATTAGATAATTATTTTAAAATAATGGAAATTGTTGAAAAATCATTCAATTATGAAATGGCGAATGATGAGCATGTATTAACATGAATACGGAAATA
>CAZVKY010000021.1:0-23734 GCA_964627915.1 uncultured Thermoplasmatales archaeon | reverse complement strand
CCATAATTTAAAAGTAGCTTATAAATTTTATTTTTTTTACATATAAATATAATTTAGTAACCTATTGGTATCATCAACTTCGTTCATCTAATGACAACACTTATCTTTATGATTCTATTTATTATATGGTTTCATTAAAAAAAACGATTTATAATGATATTGAATGACCTTATCTATTCAACAAACCAAATCAGGATTTCCTAATTTAAAAAAAGATTTGATCTCATGGCCAAAAAAACACAGGGTTCAAAAAATATGAAAAAAAAAGATACTGAAACAGCATTGGAAACCCTTGTTAAGTATCATCCAAACCCAATGGTACTTGCCCAAATTGATGGAACCATTATTTATGCAAATCAACAATTTGCAGATATATTCGGCAAAAAGAAAGATGATATCATAGGAACATCTGGATTTGATTTGTTAACTGTCGATACAGGAAAGCGACGAACCGTTTTTATTAATGAATTGATAAACAACAAACAAAAAGTGGTTTTTGAAGACCATGACGTGGATAGACACTGGAAAACAGTATTGAATCCAGTTATTAATAAAACGGGAACAGTTGAAAAAATAGCTATATACATCCAAGAAACTACTGAACAAAAAAAAGATGAAGAAAAGAAATTAGAACTAAAAGAGAAATTCTATCATCGCCTCATCAAGAACTCTTCAGATGTCTTTACTATTACTGAAAAAGATGGAACAATACGGTTTATTAGTGAATCAACCAAAACCATAACTGGATATAACGCACGATTTTTAGAAAGAAAAAACTTCTTTGACTTCGTTCATAAGAATGATCAGAAAAAAGTCAGGGAGTTCTATGATCACTTGCTAAACTCAACAAAAAAATTAAAACCCATTGAATATCAATTAAAAAAGAAAGATGGAACTTTTGTCTATGTGGAATCAGTTGGTGTTAACCTCTTAAAAGATCCACAGATATCGGGAATTATTCTTACTACCAGAGATATAACAGAACGAAAAAAAGCAACGCAAAAACTGGTTCAAAGCGAACGATATTTTAAATCTATTTTTTCCTCCATGAGTGAGATAATACTTTTGTTAGACGCACAAGATATTTTTATTGATGCCATTGCGCCAAAGGGATTTCCACTCTACAAAACTAAGGAAGAATTCCTTGGAAAAAGCATTGCAATGGTCATGCCCGATGCAGTAACCACTGCATACACAAAGGCTGCAAGGAAAGTGCGAAAAACAACGAAACCACAAACGATTGAATACCCGCTGAGAATTAAAGGCACTACTCATTGGTTTTTATCTACTCTGGATTTATATGTTGATAAAGAAAGTATCATCATCAGCGTAGTAGAAATAACGGAACGCAAGAGAATCGAACAGAACCTGAGAAAAAACGACCAGCTTCTTCGTTCCATATTCAATGATCCTGAAACCTTTATCGGCATCCTCGATCTCGATGGACATCTTTTACGGGCAAACAAAAGCTCCTTGGACTTTATTGATGCCTCTCCAGCTGAGGTTCAAGGAATGACCTTTTGGAAAACACCTTGGTGGCATCATTCGAAGAGATTACAGCATAAATTAAAAACTGCAATACGTCGAGCGAGAGCCGGAAAAGTGCAACGATTTGAAGCGTTACATATAGGAAAAAATCAGCAGCAGATCAATGTTCTTTTTTGTCTTCGACCGGTAATTAATGATGAACAAAAAATTGTTTCACTCATTGCGGAAGGATATGATATCACCAAATTAAAACAAGCTGAACGAAAAACAAATATTATGAAGAATTATCTGCAGGATGCCATCAATAGTGCACTAGAAATAATAATTATCATCGATACCAACCAAGTGATTACCTTTTGGAACAATCGAGCAGCAGAAATCACTAATCTAGAGATTTCGGATGTCATGGGAAAAGAAGTCACTTCTATCCATGCTTTTTCACATACCTCTGAATTTGAAAGATCTCTAAAACGATGCTACAAAGAAGGCTCAACTACTTTTGATTTAATTGTTCAGCCAAGAAATAAACCAAAAAAACTGATTCGGGTGTTAAGCTCGGTTATTACCAATGAAAAAAACAGTATCCTTGGTCAGATTCTTGTTGGCCGAGATATCACTCATCAAAGTAATATCCATGGAAGATTAGTTACAGGCAAAAGTTATCTTATCTCAGGGCGAACAAATGAGCAAGCGTTACTTGTTTTCTCTGATTTAATTCAATCCGGATTTAGGGGATTGATGTTTGCACGGGATGCACATCATTTTCCTCATAATTTTGATTGTTTTGATGATTGTACATTAGTGGTTTTTGATGAAATGGCATCTCATTTTCAGCGCGTACAGAGCCCTGAAGACGTCATGAAAAAAGTTGAATTGTTCTTAAATAAACATACAAAATCTGTTATCTTCCTCGATCGAATTGATTACTTGCTTGCTCTGTATTCTTTTGAACAGGTAATGAAGCTTATCTATCAGATTAACAATGTTGTCTCTCAGCATCATGCTCTTTTCTTTGTGCGGGTGAATCCCACGCTGCTTGAGCATTCTCAATATAAAATTTTAGAGGAGGAATTATCTCTGTTGCCTGATCAAATGAATATTGATATAACTCTTGATCAAAAATTATATGATTTATTGTTGTTTATTTATCAGCAAAATAAACAAAATATGTTGGTTTCATTTAAAACAATTGGGGATTATTTCTCTATTACAAAGGTTACCACAGCAAAGAGAGTAAAAGAACTGGAAGAACGAGGCTTTATCGTTGTTACAAAGCGTGGAAGAATGAAAACAAGCCATATAACAGATGTAGGTAAGAAATTGTTGCAAAAAAGAAGCGCAATTTAACATACTATCGATATGTCTCCTTTAAATAATTCTATAAAATTGGAAATATTTGTCCATAAATGAATCAAAATGGGAAAAAAATATTTGAAATGATAATGAACGATATGAAACGTTTTACAAAAAACGATAATGCTTTCAAAAATAACATCAATCAAAAATGTCAGTTTAACCTATAATTTACCAAAATTAAACCAATTTTTGGTAAACATTTATAAACAATGAACCATATAATACTTCTACACGGGGAGAGATATTACCGATAACGCTTCAAGCGTTACAACATTTTTTTTATAAACTCTCCCCCCCTCCCTCCAAATACTTCTACTCAACCATAAACAACATCTAAATTAAAATTTTTTTATGGATTGTTTATTCATAAAAAATAGTACAACTTTGCTATCAAATTATACTACTCTATCCAGGACTTACGAATAAACAAACAAGCCAGCAAGTACACCGATACCCAGGATGAAAAGCAATATCCAAATCTCTTTTCTCCAATAAAAGATCTTAGCTCCATCAAGAGGACCAAATGGCAACAGATTAAACAATGCAAGAAAGGCATTGATATATGCTACAAAAAAACCGATCTGAGCAATAAGGCCAGAACCTAAAAGACTTACGGGAAATAACATAAGCGCAATACAAAGATTCATTGCGGGTCCCGCAGCAGAAATCTTTCCGCTCTGCTCCCGATTGGGAGAACCAAATATCTGCACAGCACCAGGAGCAGCAAAAACAACACCCAAAAACACACCTAAAAACAATGCAAACAACAACCCCTGAGGATACATACGAAACTCAGACCAATATCCATATTTCTGACCCAGATATTTATGAGCCAGCTCATGGCAAAAAAACGCAGTTACTATTGCCAGAAATGACAACGGAATATAGCTTAATGCAACACCCAGATTACGAATTGCTCCACCAGGGGCCATCGCAAAAGAAAAAGCAATGGTCAAAACTCCCATAGCAATCAAAATATGAATTATTTCTTTACGACTGAACCTGATTGCAGGAGATGCTGAAGATGTTCCCCGATTTGATCCCTCAAAAGGCATATCATGAAATGAATAATATACTCTTCTTTTATCCATAAGCAAAAGCCGTGAAACAATCAACAATTAATGAATCTTTTCACTAAATTATAGAGACGCTTCCTTGAATTCCTTTGCTTTCTCAATATTTTCAATCCCCATCATGAATTTTAAAAAGAAGCATTTCATTAACTCTTTCTCATGGTGGTGTACTCTCATTCCCGACTCAGCTGCTTTGAACAATGCCCTCAGAAATACAAATTAAAATATCTTGAAAAAGTTGAAACCGAAATACAAGAAACCATTGAAGCCTATCTTGGAAGCTGCGTTCATGAAACATTGGAAAAACTCTACAAAGACTTAGAATATCAAAAACTCAACAGCCTCGAAGAGCTCATTGAATATCTCCATCAAATCTGGCAGGATTATTGGACTGATGACATTATCATCGTCAAAAAAAATTATGGGAAAGAAAATTATCTACAGATGGCTGAACAATACATCACTGATTACTATAACCGATACAAACCATTTGATCAAGGAAAAACAATCTCCATCGAAGAACGCATCCTCATTGATTTAGATACTGATGGAGTATACAAACTACAAGGCTACATCGATCGACTCATGGAAACAAAAGATGGATACTATGAAATCCATGATTACAAAACAAATGCTCGACTACCATTACCTCAATACATTGAAAACGATAGACAACTCGCTCTCTATGCCATTGGTGTGAAAAAACGATATCCAGATGCAAAAGATATTCGATTAGTCTGGCATTTTTTAAAATTTGATAAAGAAATTGATTCCACTAGAACACCTCAGGAACTCAATCAATTGAAAAAAGACACCATTCAATTGATTGATACCATCGAACAAGCAAAAACATATCCCACCCATCCCTCAGCGCTTTGTGAATGGTGTGAATTTAAACCGATCTGTAAACACTGGTCACATCTATACAAAATCCGAGAAAAACCCGAAAATGAATACCTCTCTGATCCTGGTGTGAACCTTGTTAATCGGTATGCTGCACTCAAAGAAAAAAAGAAACAAATCACCCTTGATATTTATGCAGAAATGGACAAAATACATGAGGCCCTGGTTCATTATGCTGCAAAGGAACACATTGATGTGGTCTATGGAACCAACCAAAAAATATGGATTAAAACAACGGAACGTTATAAATTTCCATCAAAACATAGTGCAAAACGAAAAAAACTCATAGACCTCCTGAAAAAGAACGGAAAATGGAATGAAGTAGACCAACTTGACACTAGCGCATTAAATACGATCATTCAACAAAAACAATGGGATGAACAATTACTTAAAAGTCTCAAAGAATATTCCAATCTAGAACAATCAAAACGATTCTATCTCAGCAACATCAAAAAATAAAAAAAGATGTTAATCACCAGGTTTCCTGGTGAACACGATCATTTTTAAATCGATCTACTGTTTTCTTTTCTTTCTCTGAAACACCAATGGCAACTAAGGAAAAAGGAATAATATTTTCAGGAATATTAAACATCTTCTGAAACCCATCCATACGATTTTTTCTTGGATAAATCCCCAGCCAACAAGACCCAAAACCCTGAGCATGAGCAGCAAGCAATATGTTCTGAGTGGCAGCAGCACAATCCTGACAGCTCATCTGCTTATGTTTTTCTAAGATTGGATCAAAACAAATCAATATCCCCGCAGAAGCCAGTGGCATCATCTTTGCATATTGATGAATAGTGGGAATTTCTTCAAGGGTTTTCCGATTTTTGATGATAATGAAATGCCAGGGTTGTTCATTACCTGCTGAAGGAGCAAACATACCACACTCGACACAAGTCTTTAACACATCATCATCGATTTTTTCTCCAGTAAACCGCCGTATGCTTCTTCTTGTTTTCAACGCAGTAATCGTATCCATACTATCAATCCCATAATACCATCAAATAAAGCATGAAAGCCTTTATCAATTTTTTCGAACACGATGACGAGTGAAAAACTTGATAAAAAATCCCCTTATACTCTTTTCATTGATACCATGAAAATTATTTTCACTGATCTAGATGGAACCTTACTAAATCATCAAACATATTCTTTTTCAGCAGCACAAAAATCATTACACTTCCTCAACAAAAAAAACATTCCCGTAATATTCTGCAGTAGTAAAACAAGAAAAGAAATACTCTACTGGAAAGACCAACTCAACAATACCCATCCATTTATTTCTGAGAATGGTGGTGGTATCTTCATTCCAAAAACATATTTTCCATTTTCCTTTAAACATACAGACCAGGATGAATCATTCTACATCATACGCCTTGGTGCCTCATTTTCACAACTTCAAAAGACCATGCGAGAACTAGAAAATCAATTTGATCTCATCAGTTTTCTAACGATGTCAACAAAAACCATAGAAAAATACACGGATCTATCTCAAAAAATGGCACAACTTGCTTCTGAAAGAGAATATGATATACCCTTTCTCATCAATGATCCCAAACAGATAGATGATATCATTTACCATATACATCAACATCATCTTCACATCACCAAAGGAGGTCGGTTTTATCATCTCATTGGTGAAAATGATAAAGGCAAAGCCGTAAACAGACTCACCAGTCTTTATCATCAACACTATTCAACACTGGAAAGTATTGGCATTGGGGACTCAGAAAATGATTTCAGTATGCTAAAACAGGTGAACAAACCTTATTTAGTCAAAAAAACTGATGGAAGCTATGCCTCTTCAAATTTTTCTCATGCACAAGGAATCGGCCCCAAAGGATGGCAAGAGATTATTGAAAAAGAATATCAGCATAACCCATAACACGAAAGGACATTAAAATAAGATTAATCGCTTTTTCTTCTCTTTTGATGAATAGGACAAAAATAACTTGTTCTTCCTGAAATCTTCATGGTTTTTAACTTATGATCATCATTTAACGGGCAAACACCCCGTTTTGATCGATGAGGAATAAGAAAATTATCAGGATATTTATTAAAATCAGCCTTTTTTTCAACCGCAGTGGTTAACACCGATGAAATAGTATCAAAAAGTTTTTTTCTTTGTTTCTCTGAAAGCACAGCAATAGATGTTGCTGGATGAATCCTTATTTGAAACAGGATTTCATCAGCATAAATATTACCAATACCACTCAGAATATGTTGATTCATCAACACAGATTTAATTCTTCCATGCCTACAAGAAATATCATCTAAAAACTCTTTTAGAGAAATATGTAACGCATCTAATCCTAACTTTTTTTCCTCAACATAATCTTTGATATTATCAATGATACGGACAAAACCAAAAAGACGCTGACAATCAAATGCAAAATAATACTCATTGGCAAATCTGATTAACATCCTTGTATGATCTGGTTGATCCACACTATTTTTAAAATAGCTTACTTTTCCAGTCATCCCAAAATGAAGCACCATCCAAGAACCCGTCTCTAATTTTAAAAAAAGATGTTTCCCAATCCTTTTCGTTTCAGTAAATCTACTATCTTTCAGCACCGTTTTAAGTTTTTTTTCACTGGTCTTTCTCAATATCTTTTTGTTTTTCACTGTCACTTTTTTAATTTGTTGATGTAAGGATGTATCCTCAATATAGCGTTTAAACATCTCAACTTCAGGTAACTCGGGCATAGGACATACTATTAAAACAACGAATCCTACAAAAAATGATTGGATAACAACAATTCAAAATCGGAATAATACTAACAATGATTTTATTAGACAATGAGACAATACCAAACCTGGTGGAAGAGTGAAAAAGATCACAGACTATGATATCATCGTTATTGGGAGTGGATCCGGTGGCGAAATTGTTGATGTAGCCTTGTCCCAGGGGTACACAGTAGCATGGGTTGATAAAGGTCCACTAGGTGGAACCTGTTTGAATGTTGGATGTATCCCTTCAAAAATGATGATTTATCCAGCAGATCGTATCATGGAAATCAAAGAAGCAGAGAAACTTGGTATCAAAGCAGAGATAACAGCGATTGATTTCACAAGCATCATGGAACACATGAGAGAACCAATTAATGAAAGCCATGAACATATGAAACAAGGATTAGATCAACCCATCAAAGGATTTCAATACTATAAGGGTGAAGCATTCTTTGTCGATGATTACACCATTGAAATAAACAATCAACTCATCAAAGGCAAAAAAATCTTTATCGGATCCGGTGCACGACCCACAATTCCCCCGATCGAGGGTATCAATGAAGTTGACTACCTAACAAATAACAATATTTTTGATCTTCAACAAAAACCAGAAAGCCTTATCATAGTGGGAGGAGGATACATCGCCGCGGAATTTGCTCATTTTTTTTCAACGATGGGAACACAGGTCACTATTTTACAGCGAGGACATCGTTTAATGAGCAATGCCGAACCAGAAATATCTGATCTTTTAAAAACAACCATGGAAAAACGAATGACCATCATCACTGATTTTGAAGTCACCATGGTAGAACAACAAAATCAAATCAGAGTCAGTGGAAAACATACGGTGAATGGTGAAACAAAGCAGTTCTCCGCAGAAAAAATAATGATTGCAGCAGGAAGAACCTCTAATGCAGATCGATTACATGTAGAAAAAACAGGTGTAAAACTCGATGAAAAAGGATACATTCGTGTGAATGATTTTCTTGAAACCACAAAGAAAAACATCTGGGCATTTGGTGATGCCACCGGAAAATACATGTTTAAACATGTTGCAAATGAGGAAGCACTCATCAGCTGGCAAAATGCAACTAGTGATCATCAGCATAAAATGAACTATCAAGCCGTTCCCTATGCCGTGTTTACCTATCCACAGATCGCTGGTGTCGGACTAACCGAAAAAGAAGCAAAACAACAGCATGATATCTTGGTTGGCAAAGCACATTATGCTGATGTTGCTAAGGGAGAAGCCATGATGGAACTCAATGGATTTACGAAAGCCATGGTGAACAAAGAAGATGGAACCATCCTAGGTTTTCATATTATCGGACCCTATGCACCAATTCTCATCCAAGAAGTAGTCAATGCCATGGCACTCGGAGGAAAAATCGGTTATATCGGTCAGGGTATGCATATTCATCCGGCGTTACCGGAACTCATCTTACGGACATTTGGTGACCTCAAAGAACCAACATCCTAGGGAAAAAACACTGGTTTTGATTCAAAGCATATAATTGATATCATACGTACTGGTCGGATAAGACCAGATCATCTCTTTCAAATCGCTCCTGGGTATTTTTTGTTGCATGGCCAATGCAAAAACATTGATGACTTCTTCAGCATGATGACCTAACAGATGAGCACCAAGGATTTGATCTGTTTTTTTATCAATAAGAATCTTATACCCAGATTGTTTCAATCCAATCCGACGTGAGGTATACCAAGAAGAAGTATCCTGAGCGTTCACCTGAAAGCTTAAACCATGCTTTTTTGCTTTTTCCTCAGTTAACCCCACCGATGAAAGAGGAGGGATGGTAAATAATGTACTTGGAATAACCCTTGTTTTATATTGATGAGGTTTTCCAATAAGATTATCCCGAACTATTTTTCCCTCCGCACCCGCAACAGGAGTAAGTGGTAGACCGTTTGCAGCAACATCACCAGCAGCAAAAACCCGGGGATTTGAAACGCTTTGCATGGATTCATTAACAGTAATCCCTCTTTTTGACCATATTACCTGTGCATCATCAAGAGATAAATGATCAATATGTGGGATTCTTCCCGCTCCATGCATCATCATATCTGCTTTCACTTTCTCATTATTTTTACCTGCAATCACCTGAAATTCATCATTTGTTTTTTCAACGGCATGCACTGGCTTATTTGTTAACAGCCTAATTCCTAGATCCTCTGAGGCATCAATCAATGTATTTACAAGATCAGCATCAAATTGACCTAATGGTTGAGCACTTCGATGAAGGATAGTTACCTTAGCACCAGCCCGAGCGGCGATATGAGCTAGCTCAAAAGAAATATATCCACCACCGATGAAAATGATAGATTGTGGGAGCTGTTTTAAATTAAAAAAATCATCACTTGTTTGCACATATTCCCCACCCTTAATATGAAGAGGTCTTGGTTTTGCCCCCGTGGCAATAAAAAAATGTTTAGAAGAAATATGTTGATCATTGATTTTCACTGTTTGTGTATCAACAAAAGAACCATGACCTTTAAACACATCAACATCAGCATCCCTTAAAGATTTTTCAACACTTTCTGGTGTGCTATCAGTAAATGTTTTTTTAAAAGAAATTAAATCACTCCAATCAATCCTTAGTTTTTCATCACTCGGTCCCTTTCCGCTTAACTTTTTCATTCGATCAACGGCTTCAGCAGCACCAACCAAGATTTTTTTTGGTACACAACCCCGCAGAGCACAGGTCCCCCCAAACGCTCGTTCCTCAATCAAGGCAACATCTAAACCAGCATCAGCACAGGCATAAACCACAGTTTGAGCAGCAGCACCAGACCCAATAACAATTAAATCATAATCAAAAACCATCTTTTCTTCACTGATCCCTCTTTTTTTCTATATTAAACGCACTGTTAATTAAGCTTATTGATACATTCATTGTAGATCCCGTATTTTTCTGCTTATAACGTAAACGTCCACAGCACAATTGGAGTGTAAATAATAACACCAAGAATAAACATCAAGGGCTTTCCCTTCTTTCCCTGTGGGATGGAATGACGAATCACCGAAAACAAAAGACCTCCAATCACAAAACCAATCAGCCCGATTTGAACAAAACCCTGTAAATAATCAACAAGAATCCATGCTAACACTACCCCAATAACCGTCGATGATGAAACAAACAAATGAACCACGGGTGAAGGATGACGTCTCACTGGTAAAGTGCTCACACCAGTGAAAATCAGAATGGGAATAAATATCAACAATGCCTCAATGAATCCTTGTTCAGTGAAATCAAAAATCACAACTCCTAACACCATATGATAAAAAAAAGAAATGAACTGATTCACATTCTGCAAACGGGTATCAAGCAATGTATCACTACTATGCTGATACACATATTTTTCAACGAGATGAACAAAAATAAAACCAAACAATACCGTAACAAACAGGATTTGATCAATCTGCACTACACTTCTGCTAAAATGAGGAAACAAATCAACAAACACATAGGTTACTGAAATTCCTGCTGAAAACGAAAGCACATGCGTATAATATTTCCCACAAGTGTTAATGATTTGTTCACTGAAAAACTGCACCACTCCAAGAATAACAGCTAATAGTACTGCAAGCAACAACATGATCTCAACACATCTTCTCAGTCGTTAACAATGATCTTGTTTCTTCTTTATATGCTTCCACATTTGGTTGATCAAAAGGATTTACCTCTAAAAGACGTCCAAGTAGCATAGTCTGCATCATTTGAAACTGAAGGAATTGACCAATACTCTCCTCAGATTTATCTGGTAAAACCACTTCCATAAACGGACGATTTCCTTTCACAAACGCTGTTTTTACTCCTTCATAAATCGCATTCATAATATCCTGCATGGATTTACCTTGGATGCCATGCACCAACTGATTATATTCTCTCATGTCCGGGATGATTATTTTTTGTTTATTGTTTTTAACTTTTACAAATGTGGTGTATTTATCAAATGGTCCACCAAGATAAAGCTGAGCCATAGAATGAAGATCCGTGGAACCAATAGAAAAAGTAGGGGTGAAACCTGTAAACACCTGATCACCATCGATATCAAATTCCTTACCTAAGCTTTCAGCAAATAATTGTCGATACCATTTTCCCACAGATTCTAAATCATCACTGAACAAAAACAAATCATGAATATTTTTATCATCTGAATAATGAAGAAAACTAGTTGCAGCAGCAATAGCTGCTGGATTATGTTCAATACTCTCTGTTAAACAACGTGATCTCATCATCTTTGCGCCCTCTAACAAAGAAGTAATATCCACACCAATCATCGCCAATGGAAACAACCCCACCGCAGAAAAAACAGAAAAACGACCACCAACCTTCTTAGGTATCTCCAAGACATCATACCCTTTTTCCCTAGCGAGATGCCAGAGTTTTGAATCATAATCCGTGGTCACCACCACAAACTCCTCAGGTTCCTCTTTATACTCCTGCAAAAGACTTACCAAAACCTCAAAATTAGCAATGGTTTCAGTAGTACCTCCACTTTTACTGACCACATTTAAAACAATATTGCCATTGTTTTTCAATACTGGTTCAACAATTTCCTTAATATCCTTGAGTAAATCTGAATCAACAGTATCAGCAAAAAGGATTTTCTTCCAATGATGTTTCAAATTATGCTTTTTTCCAAGTACTGCTTCAAAAACCGCGACTGTACCAAGATTACTTCCACCAATCCCTACAACCACAATATAGTTTGGATTAAGATCCTTTTTACGATCGACTACCGTTACCACCTTTTCTACTATTTTTAAATCCACCGGTAAATTAACCGACGCTCGATCGTCTTCATAATCCTTTTCTGTAGCCTGATTTATTCTTTTGATCTCTGAAATCAAGTTGCTTTCCAACTGTTGAATCTGCTTTTGCGTAATCAAACTTTTCTCAAAATTGAATTGTATCTGATTCATAGATTCATGTTCCTCTTTTCACTTATGTTATTGTTTATTATCTTTGAAAGATGATTGAACTATTCGCGGCCACAAAACAAGCGCCTTTCAAACTAAGATAGTAATCCGTTAAAAGATATACTGGTATTTGTTGAAGGAATTCTTTTCGTTTATAATTCTTAAGGAATTCATGATGAAATTCAGCGGATTTGATGACATCACTATTTTTCTGCGCAATCCCTCCAGCAATAAACACACCACCTGCTAAAGCTTCTAATGCTAGATTTTTTGCACAACGAGCAAAAAAACGCTGAAATAATCGAAATGTTTCTCTACAACAATCATCCTTAGCTCTATATTTACTAATCAACTCTGCTTTTTCTTCTACGGAATCAATCTGCTGTGAATATTGATTCTCTAAAAAACGATGTGTAGAACGTAGATAACGATACATATCAACAATACCATCTCCCGATAACACATCCTCATAACAAACGGGAATATGGGGATGATTCCTCTGCCGTATTTCATTAATCACTGCTAGTTCATCATCATTAAATACCGGTATGTCAACATGACCACCTTCACTTTCACTTGCATGATATATATCATATTGTTGATCATATCGAAGAATTGATTTACCAAGCCCTGTTCCAGCTCCAAGAAGAACCCGTGTTTTTTTCTCATTTTCAATTTTTGGTTTATTGATGCAAATTACCTGGTTTTCATCAGTGACATCAACAGTGTTTAACCCATAGCCAAGGACTTGAAAATCATTTAAAATAAACAAAGATTCCATTGTTGTATCCTGTATTAACTCCCGGGTATCGATATCCCATGAAGCATTTGTCAACGATACATACTGATGATCCGCTGAGACAATACCTGCTGCACCAATACATCCTTTATCGATTTGAATATTGTATTTTTTTTCTGCAAACTGTAATGTTTGCTGTAATGCAAGGTGAAGAGAAGAAAGTTTTTTTGTCTGAAAATCCAATGAAAACAACAAGGTGGGTTGTTTATCATTTATACCGGCAACTGCAATATTGGTCCTTGTGCCACCCACATCAGCACCTAACACAAAAGATGAATATTGATTTGTTTCAATTCTTTTTTGAAAATACATGGTGGTAAAGGACGGAATAGTATCTGTCATCGTCTTCAATCAACTCTTATTAATTATTCATCCTCAACGGAAACACCCTTCCAAAAGGCAACATAATCCTTAATCTTTTTAGCTGCAGGTTTCGGATCTGGGTAATACCATGCTGCATCCTTATTTACTTCTCCACCAATGACAATATCATAATAACTTGCTTTTCCTTTCCAAGGACAGGTGGAATGCTTATCACTTTCTTTTAACAACTCTTTTTTCACTGTATTTGGTGGAAAATAATAATTTCCTTCCACTTCTTCAACTGCATCAGATTCTGCAATTACTTTCTCTTTCCACACTGCTTTAACCATATCTTACCCCATATAAGATAAGAGAAAATCGTTTATAAGACTTTATTTTATCCAGCAAACGACGTTTTAAACCAAAAATGAAACCAAATATTTTGTTTAGCGACTAGCTCTATAACAGGATTCTAATGAGTTATGGTAAAATATATTAGAACACTTTTCTATCTCACTTACATAGCATGAATGATTATTCAGAATTAAAACAAATCCCAATGATATCAACTGAATCATTACAACAAAACCTTGAGAATCCTTCTTTTTGCATTATTGATGTCCGTCCAGTAGAAACCTATAATGGATGGAAATTGCAAGGTGAAAAAAGAAATGGCCATATTAAAGGAGCGAAAAGCCTGCCTTTGAAATGGCTTGATTATATGGATTGGATTGAAATCGTTCAAACCAAAAAAATCCTTTCATCTCAAACTATTGTTCTCTATGGATATAATACAGATTCATCGCTAAAAACGGCTAACCATTTCATTCAGGCAGGATATAACGATGTTAATATCTATCCACATTTCATGGACGAATGGAACCCAACTGTATCATTGCCCATGCGTCATTTAAAACGATATCGGCAACTTGTTTCAGCACACTGGCTACAAGAACTTATCAACACAGATTCTGTTCCTGAATATGATAACAAACACTATGTGATCTGCCATGCACACTATAAAAATAAAGCCGATTATGATCAGGGTCATATTCCTCAATCAATAAGTCTTGATACCAATCAATTAGAATCACCAGAAACATGGAATAGAAGATCATCTGAAGAAATTAAACAAGCGTTGGAAGAACATGGGATAACCTCTGAAACAACGGTCATACTCTATGGACGATTTTCCCATCCAAAAAATTCAGATCCATTCCCTGGGAGTAGTGCAGGTCATCTCGGTGCAATCCGCTGTGCATTTCTTTTACTCTATGCAGGAGTAAAGGATGTTCGTGTGCTAAATGGAGGACTACAATCCTGGAAAGATGCAGGATTTGAAACAACAAAGAAAACCTATGAACCCCAGCCAGTTGATGATTTTGGAAGAACAATACCGGTTCATTCAGAACTTGCAATCGATACCAAAGAAGCAAAAGAATACTTACAAAACGATAATAAGAACCTTATTAGTGTCCGTAGTTGGAAGGAATTCATTGGTGAGGAGAGCGGTTATCATTACATTGAAAAAAAAGGTAGAATCCCTGGTGCGGTCTTTGGAAATTGTGGAACGGATGCATACCATATGCAAAACTATAGAAACCTCGATCATACCACTAGAGAATATCATGAAATAGATGATATGTGGAAAGAAGTAGGAATCACACCAGAAAAACACAATGCTTTTTATTGTGGAACTGGCTGGCGAGCAAGTGAAGCATTTTTCAATGCATATCTTATGGGATGGCCCAATATAGCAGTTTATGATGGTGGATGGTTTGAATGGACAAATAAAGGAAATACCTATGAAACCGGTATCCCATCAGAGAAATGAATATAATTATAATAAACAGAAACCAAGAAGAGAAATAACTGGAGTGAAATAATTACCCCAGAACATAACATTATCCAAATAGAATATTTTTTACAACAAAAAAAGAATGAGGACATAGAAAAAAAAATCCTTACTGATCTCTCCGGAGCATCTAAAAAAATTTCAAGTATGTTTTTTTATGATGAAAAAGGATCAAAACTTTTTGAACAAATCACTCAACTCCCTGAGTATTACCTTACCAGAACAGAGCTCCCACTGATCAAACAAGCTGCCCAAAAGATCGGTGAACAGTTAACAGATTTTGATATCGTTGAATTCGGCAGCGGAGATTGCACCAAGATTTCCCTTATTCTACAGCATATCCCTCAACAAAAACTGGATAGTGTTTGTTACATCCCCATAGATATCAGTCCAACGGCGATAACAGAATCAGCAGATCTTCTGTTACAACAATTTCCAGATATTACTATTCAGGGTATTGTTGCTGATTTCATGACCCAACTCCATGTTATCCCACATAATAACACCACAGTTTTTTGTTTTCTTGGAAGCACCATTGGTAATTTCTCAATGAAAAAAGCAGTGCAATTTCTCAACAATATCAGGAATCACATGGATGAAGATGATTTACTCCTCGTTGGTTTCGACATGCAAAAAAACAAAACAATCCTTGAAAACGCATACAATGATAATCAACAGATCACCAAGTCTTTTAATAAAAATATCCTCAATGTCATCAACAACCAGATTGGGACTGATTTTGATACAGAAGACTTTACCCATGTTGCCTTTTATAATGAACCGTTATCCCGTATTGAAATGCATCTGAAAGCAAAACAAGATATACAAATAACCTCTCCATTGCTTTCCAAACCAATAACTCTTGATAAAGATGAAACCATTCATACAGAAAACTCTTACAAGTTTACCACTGATCAAATTGAACAATTAGCCAAAAAAACAGGACTTTTTATTACCAATCATTACACTGATGATCAACACTGGTTTTCACTGATTGAATTTAAAAAAAGATGAGGAGACCAATCATGTTTGATGTGCAAAAAATACGATCTGATTTTCCCATTCTTAGTCAATCAATTCATGGAAAACCATTGGTTTATCTTGATAACTCTGCCACCACACAAAAACCACAGCAAGTCATTGATTCCATCACCAATTTTTACACCACCATGAACTGCAACGTACATCGAAGTGCACACACTCTTAGTCAACAAGCAAGTGCATCTTATGAATCAGTAAGAACAAAAGTAAAAAATTTTATTCATGCAAAGAAAAATGAAGAAATCATTTTTACTTCTGGAACAACTGAATCAATCAACCTTGTCGCTCATGCGTTTGCAAACAATCTTGTCTCTTCTCATGATGAAATCCTGATCAGTGAAATGGAACATCATTCAAACATTGTTCCCTGGCAGATGCTCTGTGAAAAAAAACAGGCGACGCTAAAGATTCTTCCCTTTGATGATACTGGTCGCTTGCAGATAGAACAACTCCCCCAGTTACTGAATAAACAGACAAAGCTTATCGCTCTTACCTATGTGTCAAATGTGCTCGGAACTATTAATCCAGTTAAAAAAATTATTTCACTGGCTCATCAACACAACATCCCGGTATTAATCGATGGAGCTCAAGCTATCCAACACTTGCCAATTGATGTGCAGGATCTTGATTGTGATTTCTTTGTGTTCTCTGGTCATAAAATGTATGCAGGAACTGGAGTGGGAGTGCTGTATGCAAAAGAAAAATGGTTACACAAGATGCAACCAGTTACCTTTGGTGGAGGAATGATTTCCCATGTTGATTTTGCAAAAACAACTTTTGCAGAAACACCTTATAAATTCGAAGCAGGAACACAAAATATCTCTGCCGTTATCAGTCTCGGAGAAGCAATAGATTATCTTACCCACATCGGCATGGACAACATAAAAAAAAATGAACACGAATTACTTGATTACGCACAAAAAAAACTTCAAGATATTTCAGGGATCACTGTTTATGGAACCACCTCAGAAAAATGTTGTATTATTTCCTTTAATCTGCAGGACATCCATCATTATGATGCCATGATGATTCTAGACAAAATGGGTATTGCAATCAGGAGTGGAAGACATTGCGCAGATCCCATTATGAATCATTATAACATTCCGGGTACACTACGAGCAAGTTTTGCTTTGTACAATAACAAAGAGGATGTTGATCAATTAATCAACGGGTTAAAAAAAGTCAAGGAGATGCATCAATAAAAATGACTTCAAATATACAAAAAATCCAAGATGAAATCATTCATGAGCTCTCACAATTATCAGATTGGTTTGCCAAATATGAATATTTAATCAACCAAGGAAAATCACTAAACACTCTTGATGAATCATTAAAGACAGATGAAAACACAATCCCGGGTTGTCAATCAACCGTATGGATTACTGCTACATTACAAAATAATAAGATTCATTACAAGACAGATAGTGATTCACTGATAGTCAAAGGAATGTTATCTCTATTACTCAAAGTATTCAATAATCAACCACCTGAAACAATCAAAAATGCAGATTTGTATTTTATTGAAAGCACTGGTTTAGATTCTCATCTCTCGCCAAGTAGAGTAAATGGATTATTCTCAATCGTAAATCATATGAGATCCACTGCAGAAAAAATGAATCTTTAAAAAAAGATGTAATAAATCATTCTTCTGATGTTCTCAATTTTTACATTCATTTTTTAGTACTCACCCTTAATGGTACAATAAATATCACAATCTTTACAATTCTTGATACAAGGATCAAAATGAATATCTATCTCACAATTGCCGCATTCTTTTTCGATCATTTCCCTAATTTTATGGCTTAAATGATGAGTCTTTTCAACAGACATATCCTTATCAACGATTAAATGCATTTTTATGTTATATTTTTCCCTAATCCTAATGATACGTATTTTATGAAAAGAAATAATCTCTTCTTGGTTAATTAAGATTTTTTCAACAAGCCATTTTTTAAAACCTAGGTTACTATTTTCTCTTACTGGTTCAATGTGAATAATAGATAAAAAACCTGTTTTATCTTTAATTTTTTGTTCAAGAATGTCAGCGATTTCATGAGCTTGATCAATTAATAGATCCGTATCCACATTTGCATGAAGTGTTACAACTTTTGTCGTCCCATAATCATGCATTGCAATATTATGAACACCTCTAATATCCTTAGTAGTATCAGCTATTTTTTTCAATTGTTCAACAATCTTTTTATCTGGAGATGTGCCAAGAAGAAAATTTGAAGATTTCTTCAATAAACGATAACCAACATAAATAATTAACATTGCCACTACTATCCCAAAAATTGGATCTAAAATTACAAAACCATAGCGGGCACCTATGAGGCCAATGGCGACACCAATTGAGGATAATGCATCTGATCTATGATGCCATGAATCTGCTTTTAAGACATCACTCTCAATTTTTTTAGAAACTGAAAAAGAATATCTCGCCATAAGTTCCTTAATCACTGCTGAAAAAAGAATAATCACAACTACTACGAATACATATTCAGGATTGGAAAGACTTTCAAGATTAAGGAGTCTTTCAACTGATTGTTGGATAAAACTAAAACCAACAATTGCAAGAAGAACTGCTATAATTATTGTAGCAATATATTCTGCTCGTCCGTGGCCAAAAGGATGATGTTTATCGGGACTTTTTTTCGCACTTTTAAACCCAAGAATTACCACAATTGACGTTGATACATCCGATACTGAATGTACACCATCTGCGATAAGAGCAATACTATTGATAAATAAACCTAGAAAAATTTTGATCAAAAACAGAATAATGTTGCCAAAAATTGAGATAGAAGCTTGTAAATAACCATATTTAGCCCTTACTTCTGGATCATTAATATCTCCATAATCTGGCAATAGATATGATTTTTTTTGCTTTTTCATATACTAATAAATGTAATTCAAATAGCAATTTAGGTTTTTTGATTTATTGTAATCCTTCTGAGACACAACAGTTTCAACAGGAGAAAATTTTTGAGATAGTAACGTGTTTTTTGCACTATCTCAACAGTGGTGTATTCAACTAACTCTTTCTTTTTCTTTTAATGGGAATTCCCCTGAGATTCTTTGTTAAGAATATAATTTGGATGGTGGTCATTGCCGATTATCAAAAAGATAATAATAATTTACATGGATATGCTGAGAAAAACTATCTTCAAAAAGAACTTTTCTTCTTTTTCAAGTATTTCTTTTGCATTAACAATTAAACTCTTTAACGAATCATATATTTCAATCGTGGAACGCATGGTAAAAAAATCAAAGAAAAAAGAAATGATATCAAACAAATTCTTCAGATATTTACTTATTATTGCGGGAACCATCTCACTGGCGTTTGGAATTATCGGAGTTTTTTTACCAATACTTCCAACTACTCCTTTTTTGTTGCTTACAGCAGCTTGTTATGCTCGTAGTTCACAAAGATTTTATAATTGGCTTATAAATAATAAATGGTTTGGAAATTATATCAAACATTATCACGAAGGGAAAGGAATTCCTGTTAAATTTAAGATTTTCACAATATCTTTATTATGGATCACCATACTTACTTCTGTCTATTTTGTAATAAACAATTTTTGGATTAAAATACTCTTAATGATAATAGCTATTGGTGTTACCATTCACATAATTACTATAAAAACCTACAAACATAATAATTAGTTATACCATACATTTTTAAACACAATGTATTATTTATTCTTTTACATTGCAAACAAAAATTTGAATGATTTGTTATGCATTATCAATTTGGGTGAGGTTAAATAATGACGGAGAATAATGATGAAACAATCAAATGCCCAGTAACAGGCAGAACTCACAAACCTATTGCAGGTCAGGGCACGTCAAATCAAGAATGGTGGCCAAACCAGTTAAACCTTAGAATTCTTCATCAGCACTCAAAAAAGAGTAATCCGATGGGTGAGGATTTCAACTACGCTGAGGAATTTAAAAAACTTGATTTAAAAACCCTGAAGAAAGATCTCTATGATCTTATGACCGACTCGCAGGACTGGTGGCCTGCTGATTATGGTCATTATGGAGGTCTCTTCATTCGGATGGCATGGCACAGTGCAGGAACATATCGTATGGGTGATGGCCGCGGTGGTGCGGGATCTGGCAACCAACGCTTACCACCTCTCAACAGTTGGCCTGACAATGCAAACCTTGACAAAGCACGTCGATTGCTATGGCCCATTAAACAAAAATATGGAAAAAAGATCTCCTGGGCCGATTTAATGGTTCTATCAGGCAACTGTGCTCTGGAATCAATGGGCTTTAAGACGTTTGGTTTTGCTGGTGGACGTGAAGATATATGGGAACCAGAAGAGGATATCTACTGGGGTAGTGAGGATACTTGGCTTGGCGATAAGCGCTACTATAGCGATGACAGAGATCTCGAAAACCCATTAGCCGCGGTACAAATGGGCCTTATCTATGTGAATCCAGAAGGTCCAAATAGTAAACCAGATCCAGTCGCTTCAGGCATTGATGTCCGTGAGACATTTGCTCGAATGGCAATGAATGATAAAGAAACGGTAGCACTTGTTGCTGGCGGCCATACATTTGGTAAGTGTCATGGTGCTGGTGATGCATCCCATGTAGGTCCAGAACCAGAAGCTGCTAGTATTGAGGAACAAGGGCTTGGTTGGAAAAATAGCTACAAAAGTGGAAAAGGCGATGACACCATAACAAGTGGCATCGAAGGGGCATGGACACCCAACCCAATCAGATGGGATCTGGGTTATTTTGATATGTTATTTGGATATGAATGGAAAAAGGTTAAAAGCCCCGCGGGAGCCTGGCAATGGGTTCCAAAGGATATCGCTGAAAAGGATAAGGTACCTGGTGCTCATAACTCTTCAAAAAGATATCCGCCAATCATGACTACTGCAGATTTAGCTCTTCGTTTTGACCCAATTTATGAACCAATAGCTCGTCGTTTCCATAAACATCCTGATGAGTTTGCTGAAGCCTTTGCCCGTGCATGGTTCAAGCTGACCCACCGGGACATGGGTCCTAAATCCCGATATCTCGGACCTGAAGTCCCAAAAGAAGATCTTATCTGGCAAGACCCAATACCTCCAATTGACCATGAGCTTATTGATGACCAGGATATTGATGATCTCAAAAATAGGATTATTTCCTCAGAATTATCGACCTCAGAACTGGTTTCGACTGCTTGGGCATCTGCATCCACGTTCCGAGGTTCTGACAAACGTGGTGGTGCAAATGGAGCACGCATTCGTCTATCTCCGCAAAAAGATTGGGAGGTCAACCAACCAAGACAACTAAAAAAAGTGCTGAAAACTCTTGAGAACATCCAAAACGATTTCAACAACGACCAATCAGGAAATAAAAAAGTATCCTTAGCCGACCTCATTGTCCTTGCAGGATGTGCCGGTATCGAAAAAGCAGCCAAGAATGCCGGTCATAAAGTAATTGTTCCCTTCTCAGCAGGGCGAACAGATGCATTGCAAGAGCAAACCGATGTAGAGTCATTTACCGTCCTTGAACCATCTGCTGATGGATTTCGTAATTATCTTAAAACAAAATACTCTGTATCGGAAGAGGAACTCTTATTAGATAGGGCGCAACTACTGACATTAACTGCTCCTGAGATGACCGTTCTCATTGGTGGTATGCGAGTATTGAATACCAACTATGGGCATTCCCAGCATGGAGTTTTTACAAATCGACCAGAAACTCTCACCAATGATTTCTTCGTAAATCTTCTTGATATGGGTACTATATGGAAACAAGTCTCAAAAGATGAAGACATATTCGAAGGTCGAGACCGAAAAACGGGTAAACTGAAATGGACTGGCACCCGAGTCGATCTCATCTTTGGTTCAAACTCACAACTCCGAGCAATCGCTGAAGTATATGCATGTAAGGATTCATCAGAAAAGTTTGTTCGAGATTTCATTGCAGCCTGGAATAAAGTGATGAATGCTGACCGATTCGATTTAGTCTAGCCTTCTAACACAAGATACTAAACATTCCAAAGGTACTTACTTTTAACATACAAATAAACTAATTTATAAAAATTATATTAGAATTATCACAGATTTGTAACGATTGGAAACATCAATTTCATAATAGTAAATAGCATGAGCCTGCTGAGAGATAAACAGTTTAACAGGAGAAAAACCTGGTAAAATATTTGATTTTTTATAATGTTTTTAATCTGCAAACCATAAAAGGTAAATATCGGCAATTGTTATTTTTCACCGATACCGATATATATTTGTAATTGCATATCGGTATACTATGAAATATACCGATACAGATATTTCTATAAATAATTCGCTTCTCTATAAAATTAAAAAGAAAAAGCAAAAATTAGATTCATTACGACCCCTTCCAAAAGATGCTGTCAAAAGAATTATCGAAGATATTCGACTTAGACACACCTATCATTCAGATGCAATTGAGGGAAATACTCTCACCCTTCAAGAAACAAAACTTGTACTCGAAGAAGGAGTTACTATAGGTGGTAAACCTTTAAAGGACCACATTGAGGCTAGAAATGATGCAGAAGCATTTGATCTAATGATAGAACTAGTAAACTCTAAAAAGAAGATTTCCCAAGAAATAATCCAACAAATACATGAATTTGTGATGAAAGGAATACTTAAAAATCCTGGACAGTATAGAAGAGAGAATATTAGAATAACAGGTGCAAAAATAAGACCTCCAAGCTATCTTAAAATTGTTAAATTAATGGATGAATACATTAAAAACATAGAAAAACTGAAACTTCAAACGATTAAAAAAACATCTTTTATTCATCATGAGTTTGTAAGAATCCACCCATTTATAGATGGAAACGGGCGAGTAGCAAGATTAATTACAAATTTTTATCTTATGAAAAATGGATATCCACCTATTGTGATACAAAAAGATGATAGAAAAAAATACTACAAGGCATTAAACAAAGCAGATCAGGGGGATTTATCAGAGTTTGCAACCTTTATTGCTCGTGCAGTAAATCAATCAATTCAATATTACTTATCAAGTTTTATCGATGAAGAAAGACTTGTAACATTATCAGAATTATCTAAAGAATCCAAGTATTCTCAAGAATATTTAAGCCTTAGAGCAAGACAAGGAAAGCTTGATGCTGTTAAAATTGAAAATATTTGGTATTCCTCAAAAAGAGCGCTAAAAGATTATCAAAAAAGCGTTAAAAAATAATATGTATTAAGAAAATGGGCCTGCTGAGATTT
>CAZVKY010000020.1:0-24097 GCA_964627915.1 uncultured Thermoplasmatales archaeon | reverse complement strand
CCAAAATGAAAATGTTTTTTTAAAGATTTCTTTATTACCCTTTTCATATGGCACAAAATAAAAACATGCTTATGACCATTGCATTAGCAATAGTAATTGTTATCGCAATAGGGGTGCTCGTATACACCAATCTACCAACTTCTAATCAAACCTCTGATGATCCTTCAGACACAGAAACAACTGATGGAAACGAGAACGAAGAAACGCTTCTTACCATTATTCACAAAAAAACTAATTACACCTATACCCTTTCAGATCTTGAAGATATGGAAACATATACTGCATCAGGCCAATATATAAAAACGAAATTATTACCCGGCACTGTTGTTTTGGGAGATATCCATAATTATACCGGTGTAACTATAAAAGCACTTCTGGAGGATGTTAACATTTCATCTGGCAATTATCAATTAAATATCAGTGCAAGTGATGGATGGATTACAACATACAGTATTAATGATACCATTGGAGAGGTAGATGTTTATGATGAAACTGGCCAGGTTAGTGATAATGCTTCTGCAACCATGATTATTGCCTACAAGGAAGATGGAAAATATTATTCAACTATCGATTTAGATAATGAAATTGGTCCGCTTCGCATCGCTTTTGTAGGAGAAGATACCCCCATCACTCCATCAAATCTCTGGGCGAAGATGATAACCACTATTGAAGTCATCTATTAATCATAAACTTTTTTCCCCATTTTTCTATACCTCTTTTTATGATGAAACATGTGAAGAGTTTATTCTCAGCAGTTAAATCACTACATAAAGCACAAGTTCATAAGAAATTTAACAGTAAAAAAAACACCGTGTGCCTTATTTCAATAAAAGAAAAACCATTTGTGTTGAAATGGTATAAGAACAGAATTAAAAAATACTTGAATAATGAATATGCCGTTTTGTCTCAACCCCAAACATCATTTCTGAAACCTTCAGTAATCGAAAAAAATGATGAACACAATTTTTTATTATTACATTATATCAACGGTTTAAATATCTGTGATCTTATCAATGATGACCAAATATCCCTCCAAGAAAAGATTGAAATCATCCGGCAGCTAAGCAAATGGTTTGCTCAGTTTCATCAAACATTTTACACCAAAACAGATTCTATGATTCATGGTGATGCAAATCTACGGAATTTTCTTTTTCAAAACACCATTTATGGATTGGATTTTGAAGAAGTAAAAAAAGGTAGCCCAGGTGAAGATATTGCTGATATGTGTGCTTCAATTCTTACCACCCATCCAAATTTTACCAAAGAAAAAAACATCATTAGTAAAGAATTTCTTCAAACATATCAATCATTAGTTTTTTATAAATTAAAAGATATTGAAAAAAAAATAGCGGTAGCAATCAAAAAAACAAAAGAACGAAGAAAAAAAATTTTTTAGGAGAATACTATCATAATTTTTATATAGAGAGGAAGCCATCCGCAGGCCGATGATTTCAAGAGAGAAACAAAATATCATCCCTTTTTTAGCAATGATGGTTCTGCTCATAGGATCCATTTCAACATTGTATGTTCAAGCTAATCAAACTCAACAGATGATAAATGATAATACTCTATTAATCAATAATCAAGCCTTTAACATACAAGAGATATTTACCAGATTTTCAAATACAACTATTCAAACCGATGATGGAAACAAAACAGGAATCTTGCTTTCTGAGATAATCCTCTCATTATCCCTTAATTGCCCAAATTGCCATACCTATCTGATACAAGCATCAGATGGCTATCAGCAAACCGTGGACTGGGATGATATGCAACAAGGTATTTTAAGTTTAGAAAAACGAGTTTATTTTCCACATCTTGCTCATGCATTTTGGCTGAGGGATGTGACACAAATAGAGGTGAACACATAAATGAACAAAAACATGAAATTTTTAGCAGGAATGTTAGTATTTGGATCACTTTGGGGTTTTTCAGAATGTATTATTGGACCGATGTTCAGTGAAGCTGGTCTGCCTAGTGGAATGATTATGACCGGGTTTTTTGCCTTAGTGTTCATGATAATGAGCAGAAGATTTTACCCACGTTATGGAATGCAGGCTGGTATGGGGCTTGTTGCTGGAAGCCTGAGGATGATCAATCCGTTTGGAGGATGTCATCTTTGTTCAGCACTGGCTATCATGGCAGAAGGTATGCTATTTGAACTTATCTTTTACAGCACCACTACTTTTGAATTCAAAAACCTCAACACTTGGACGAACAAGATTGGATTAGGCATCTTTTCAGGCTACATCATCTATGTTGGTGGATACATTATCACTCAGATTCTGACCCCATTAACCTATGGTCAATTCTATCTGAGCAATCTTATCAGTATGATGCCGCAATTTCTAGCAAGAGGCCTTCCAGTAGCATTGATCGGTGCAGTTACTGTCCCCGTTGCACTTAGTATGAAACCAATGAGATTAACATTAAAAGATAGATTTTATTATCCAACCACTTTAGGGATAACTGCGTTTTGTTGGATAGCAGTTATTGCACAGTGGATTATTGTTACCATATAAAAAAAGGAGAGGTTACATAAAATATGACAGCAAAATCAATGATTATTGAACCATCAAAAACTCATACCGTTCACCAATGGGATTTCCCTAAGATAATGAGCGCTCATCAACGACTTGCTTCATATACCTATAAGGAGAAAAAAATCAAACATGGGTATGCCAATCGGACGCTTCATGTCAACATTAAAACAGGAAAAATCAAGGAGAAAAAAGTCACTGAGGAAATGAAAAAACTGTTCATTGGTGGAAGAGGATTCGGATTAAAATTATTATGGGATGAAATCAAACCTAGCACCCGATGGGACAGTGAAGAAAATGAATTGATTATTACCACTGGACCACTTTGTGGAGCAACACAATATGCGGGCAGTGGAAAAAGCATTTGTCTAACTATTTCACCAGCAACAGGTATTATTTGTGATAGTAATGTTGGTGGATTCTTTGGTCCATTTTTGAAATTTGCAGGTTTTGATGCCTTAGAAATCCAAGGGAAGGCAAAAGAAGACGTCATCGTGGTTATTGATGGAGAAACCGGGACGGTTTCCATTGAAACTGCGCCACTTGAAGAAAACAATACGCATCTTCTGGCTGAACAACTCACCTATATGTATGCAAAAGAGGATACAGATAAAGCCCGGCAGAAGGTCTCTGTTGTCTCCTCAGGTTTAGGAGCTGAACATTCTTACTGGGGAATGCTAAATTTTTCATTTTATGATGTTCGAAGAAAAGTTCCCCGGGTCAAACAAGCAGGAAGAGGCGGACTGGGAAGTGTGTTTCGAGATAAACACATTAAAGCAATTGTGGTAATCGCTCCTTACACGAAACCCATTTGGCATATTTCAAGTGGACAAAAACTAGCAAACATTGTGGATAAAAAAGAAATTAACCTTACAAAAGTTGATGCCATCATCAAAAAATGGGAGAACAATCCAGATTTTGTTATCGAAATGTTTCAAGATATCCAAGATACGTTTCAACATATCCCTATGAAAGCACTCGATCGCGTCGCCGATAAAACCAGCGTACCACCAGGCCAACTCTTTCATATCGCAAGTTTCTACAAATCATTTAGTTTGGAACCTAAAGGAGAAACACAAATTCAGGTCTGCATGGGAACTGCTTGTGTCGTCCGCGGGGCAAATGAAGTATTGGATTCATTTGAACGTGAACTTAGTATCACCGCAGGTCAAACCACAAAAGATAAAAAATTCAGCCTTGAAAAAGTTCGCTGTCTTGGTTGTTGTGGTCTTGCACCCGTGATTACTATCAATGATACCATAATTGGTGGTGTGAAACCTACTGAGGTAAAAGACATCCTTGAAAAATATGGCTTCAAAAAACGGGGGAAAAACAAATGAACCTGAAACAATTGAAGCAATTACAAACAAAAACACAACAAGATTTTGATTCTTACAAAGCATCACTTCATGTGTGCACTGGAACCGCCTGTGTAGCCAATCAATCCTACTCTTTGATTAAAACTCTTGAAAAACAGCTGAAAAAACAAGGAATAGAAAAACAATTTTTAATTGTTCCAACCGGTTGCAATGGATTCTGTGAACAAGGACCCATCATGGTAGTTCAGCCAGATGGTGTATTCTATCAAAAACTCAAAGAAAAAGATATCAGTGAAATCATTGAACAACATTTACTCAATGGAAAACCAGTTGAACGATTGCTTTACAAGCATCCCACCAAGAAAATGGCTATTGAACAGATGAATGATATTCCCTTTTTTGGGAAACAACAACTGCTCGCCATGCGACATCGCGGTCAAATAAACCCTGAGCACATTGATGATTACATTCGCATGGGTGGATACCAAACCGCTCAAAAAGTTCTTAGCAAGAAAAAACCAGATGAAATCATAAAAATAGTGACAGAATCAGGGATTCGTGGTCGAGGCGGTGGCGGATTTCCCGCAGGACTGAAATGGCAATCATGTCAGGATGCAGTGAAAAAAACAGGGAACAGTCCTTATGTAATCTGTAATGCTGATGAAGGAGATCCGGGTTGTTTTGCAGATCGAAGCATTATCGAAGCAGATCCCCATTCAATAATCGAAGGCATGATCATTGGATCATATGCAATTGGAGCTCATGAAGGATTTGTGTATATTAGAAAGGAATACCCATTGGCATTGAAACGACTAGAAAAAGCAATACATCAAGCAAGAGAAAAAGGAATCCTTGGAGATAACATTCTTGATACTGGCTATCAATTTGATATTACTATTCATCGAGGGGCAGGAGCTTTTGTCTGTGGAGAAAGCACAGCACTAATGGCCTCATTAGAAGGAAAACCCGGTGAACCACATGCAAAATATGTGCATTCAACTGAGCAAGGCTATAAAAACAAGCCAACGGTGCTCAACAATGTTGAAACCTGGGCTAACATACCTCTCATCTTAGAAAAGGGTAGTAACTGGTTTTCATCCATTGGAACAGGTGATGTTAGTGATAATCCTTGGGGGGGAAGCACAGGCACTAAAGTGTTTTCACTGGTAGGAGATGTGCGAAATACTGGTTTAGTGGAGGTACCCATGGGAATTACTCTTCGGGAGATCATTTATGAAATCGGTGGAGGCATCCCAAAAAATAAAAAATTTAAAGGAGTACAAACCGGTGGTCCATCTGGTGGAGTTCTTCCCGAATCAAAGCTTGATTTACCAGTTGATTTTGATAGTTTAACCAATGCTGGTTCCATGATGGGATCTGGCGGAATGGTGGTAATGGATGAAGATACCTGTATGGTGCAACTTGCGAAATATTTCATTGATTTTCTCAAAGAGGAATCCTGTGGAAAATGCACACCATGTCGAGAAGGACTAACTGCCATGAGTGAGATTCTTGGCCGAATCAGTGATGGAAAAGGCAAAGAAAAAGACATTAAGATCCTTGAAGAATATGCGGAAACCATGAAAGAAACAAGTCTCTGTGGTTTAGGCCAAACTGCAGCAAACCCAGTATTAAGCACCATTACTTATTTTAGGGATGAATATGAAGCTCATATCAAAGAAAACACTTGTCCCGCTGGTCAGTGTAAACGCTTTATAACCTATTCCATCAATCCAGAAAAATGCACTGGTTGCACGCTTTGCGCACGGAACTGTCCTGTTGATTGCATTAGCGGATCAGTGAAAAAAGTTCACAAAATCAATCAAGATAAATGTATCAAATGTGGTAGCTGTAAAACTGTTTGTAACTTTGATGCGGTGGAGGTGCATTAACGATGAGTAAAAACAAACAAATAACGGTGACCATTGATGGAAAAAAAGCAATGGTTGAACCAGATACCACAATTCTAGCTGCGGCAAAAAGCATTGATATTTTTATACCAACCCTTTGCCATAATGAACTCGTCACCGATTATGGTGCCTGCCGATTATGTCTAGTAGAAATCGATGATGGACGGAAAAAACGACTGGTAACCTCCTGTAATTATCCCATTCGCAAAGAACTTGAGATAAAAACCCAATCAGCAAGAGTAAAAAAACATAGGAAAAACATTTTAGAGATGATGCTTGCCCGCTGGCCAAATGTCAAAAGTATTAAAGACATGGCCAATTTTCATGGCATCAAAACCCCACGATACACCTCTCCATTACAAGATACACAAGAAAATGCCTGTATCCTCTGTGGACTCTGTGTCCGCGCCTGTAAAGAAGACATCTGGGAAAATGCACTGAACTTTGCAAATAGAGGTCCAGAACGAGAAGTCATGATGGGTTATGGGGAAACCCTTCCACAATGTGAAGGCTGTGAAACCTGTTTGTCTATTTGTCCAACAGATTCTATTTACATGGATGAAGAAGACCCAAATCATCCAGCAGATCCTGAAAAAATGAGAAAAGCAGGAATGAAACTAACGAGTGAAATGGTGCTCCTTGATGATAGTCAATGCCAGATGCGGAAAGTAGGAACCGCTCATCTTACTGAAATCATGGATGAATATGATCTTCTGCCGGTGCAGAACTATCGATATGGTCGACATAAAGATACTAAAAACATTGCTTCAGATGTCTTTTTAAAACACTTTCTGACCCAGGGTAATCCTGATGGGTGCTGGCAGGGTTGTACCATGGCTTGTGCCAAAACTGCAGATGGGTTCACCTTGAAAACTGGACCATACAAAGGGGATAAGGTCGTTGTTGACGGTCCTGAATATGAAACTGTTGGTGGCTGTGCAAATATGGGTATGTTTGATCCAGAGTTTGTACTTGAGTTCAATTTTTATTGTGATACCTATGGAATGGATACTATTTCCACCTCAACAGGGATTGCGTTTTACATGGAAATGTTTGAATATGGGATATTAAACAAAAAACGCTGCGCAGGCATCGATTTACAATTTGGAAATGCAGAAGCAGCACTTACTTTCATCCATAGACTCGCCGCAGGAGACAACGATGAATTCATCCAAGTAGCCAGCAAAGGAATCAGAAGAATGAAAGACTGGTTGATCAAAAAAGGCTGGGGTGATACACAACTCATTGAAGACTGTGGAATGGAAAGCAAAGGATTGGAATACTCAGAATATGTAACTAAGGAATCACTGGCCCAGCAAGGTGGTTATGGAATGACCTTAAAAGGACCGCAGCATGATGAAGCCTGGCTTATCTTCATGGACATGGTCAACAATCAAATCCCCACGTTTCAAGATAAAGCAGAAGCCTTGCATTATTTCCCTATGTGGCGAACCTGGTTTGGGCTTAACGGACTCTGCAAACTCCCCTGGAATGATGTTGAACCAGTAAACAATGCAGAAACAGATGAACCCGCGAAAGTCCCAGAGCATGTGCAGAATTATGTAGATTATCAAAATGGGATGACCGGGGGTAACGTAGATAAAGAAGGACTGATCCTTCAAAGTGAACGCGCATATAACTGGCAACGAGCTATGAATGTCTGGATGGGACGAGGAACACGAAAAGATGACTGGATTCCTTATCGATCCATGGGACCGGTGACTAAAAAAGAATATGAATCCCGGCAGAAACGATATGATACACAATTTGTTGAAGATCTTGGTCGTTCAAAAAAAGAAGTCAACGAAATGAAGATCGAAGAAAAAATCAAACAACTCTATGATTACCGACAGAACCGTTACCAAAAACTGATGGATGCCGTCTATTACCGACGAGGTTGGACACCAAATGGGATACCCACCCCACAAAAAATGAAACAACTTGGTTTCACCGATAAAAAAATGCTTTCCATGCTTCAGAAAAAAATCGATGAAGATGAACAAAACGGATTAAACCAATGGGGTGGAAACTATGAAAAAGATGAACAGCCACCAACCACCAAAAAACAGTACTGGGAACAATGGTAACCAGTTATGAACCAAATAAAACAACAAAAAATCCGAAAAATTCTTTCTCAAAAAACCATCGGCATTGCTGGAGCCGGTGGATTAGGATCAAATGCGGCGGTTGCTCTCGCTCGATCAAGGATTGGACAGCTGATTATCGTTGATTTTGATATTATTGAAGAAAGCAACCTTAACAGGCAATATTATTTTTTAAATCAAATTGGAATGAAAAAAGTCGAAGCACTAAAAAATATCATCCATCGAATCAACCCAGGGGTTTCTGTAACCACCCAACACCTGAAACTAAACCCAGGTAACATCCACTCCATCTTCTCTACCTCAGATGTGATCATTGAAGCATTAGATGATGCATCGACAAAAAAAATGTTTATTGAAGAAATCACTGAGCACCTTCCCTCTATTCCCCTTGTTGCTGCATCAGGAGTTGCTGGATATGGACATAGTGATCAAATAAGCACGGAGCATTTAGATAATTTATACGTTGTTTATGATGAACAAGCAGAATCAAGTGACCATGATGTGCTGCTTGCACCAAAGGTCGGTCTTATGGCAAACTGGCAGGCAAACATTGCCTTAGAACTTCTTTTAGGTGAAAAACAATGAGCATCACCGTCAATGGAAAAACAATAGAACACATCAATCAAGAAACAGTTACTGAGCTATTGAAACGAATGCATTATACGTTTCCGCTCATCGTTGTAAAAATTGATGGGAAATTAGTAAAAAAAGAAGAATTTAGCAAAACCATTATACCTGATAATGCAGAGATAAAAGCGATTCATCTTATTAGCGGTGGATGAAAAAAAATAGTTTATTAACGCTAATTATCCATTTTGGGAACCTAAAAAAGAGATAGTTAAAAAATACTTTATACTACCTGCTAATGTTTTGTTCTTAAAGAAAAACTAATCTTTGAGTTGAGGAAAAATTACGGCATCAATCAAACGTAAAATATTTTTACAAAATCAGTAAACATCCTAATCAAGAGGTTAGATAAAAAAATAAAGAAGGAACAGAAAAAATGATTTGGAATATTGAAAAACCAACAAATAACATGGATGAAATCCTCAGTTATGAAAAAGGATCGGATAACCGGGAAAAACTCATCCAAGAAATCAACATCATCAAACAAAAACCCATTGAAATACCCCTGGTCATCAATGGTGAAGAAATACATACTGAAAATGTAATAGACATCCCTTGCCCTCATGATCATTCACTCATCCTTGCAAAAGCTCATTTAGCAAGTGAAAAAGAACTCAAACAAGCAATGAAAGCAGCATTATCTGCACATCAAAAATGGGCTGAAATCAACTGGTATCATCGACTAGCGATTTTTGAAAATGCAGCAAGTCTTCTCAAAGGACCAAAACGATTTCGTAATATCGCAGCGATCATGATGAATCAATCCAAAAACCCTCATGAAGCAGAAATCGATTTAGCAGAACTCGTGGATTTTTGGAATTTTAACTCCTACTATACCAAACAAATCTATGAAGAACAACCAAACCAGCGTCCCGGTGAAGTCAACCGGTTAGACTGGCGACCATTAGAAGGATTCATCCTTGCGGTCCCTCCTTTTAATTTCTATTCCATCGCTGGAAATCTTCCAACAGCACCAGCAATGCTTGGAAATACTGTTCTCTGGAAACCAGCTCGATCAGTGACCTTTGCCAATTATGAAATCATGAAGGTTCTCATAAACGCAGGTCTGCCAAAAGGTGTGATCAATTTCGTTCCCTTTTCCAGTAAACATGCAAATCTTATCTTCAAACATCCCTCTTTTGCAGGGATTCATTTTACTGGGAGCTATGAAACACTGACCTCCATATGGCAGAGTATTGGGAAAAATCTTACTAACTACCGGAATTTTCCCCGAATCGTTGGGGAAACTGGTGGGAAAGATTTCATTTTCATGCATCAAAGCGCCGATATCAAAAAAACAGCAGATCGAATCATAAAGGGAGCCTTTGCCTATCAAGGACAGAAATGTTCAGCTGCCTCACGAGCATACATTCCGGAAAGCAAATGGAGTGAAATCAAAAAACTTATTGTTGAACAAACAAACAATTTATCACAAGGACCTGTTGAAACATTTAATCATATGTTGGGAGCAGTGATTGACAAAAAAGCCTACAATAAGATAACATCATATCTTGATAAAGCAAAACAATCAAAGGACTATACCATCCTTGCTGGTGGAAATTATGATGATTCAAAGGGATGGTTTATTGAACCAACCATTGTTCAAACCACAAATCCAACAGGTAAATTAATGACCGAGGAAATCTTTGGACCAGTTATCACTATTTACGTCTATGCCGATAATCAATTTGAAGAAACATTAAAACTCTGTGATACATCAACACCATATGGTTTAACAGGATCAATCATGGCAAGAGATCGCTATGCAATCATCAAAGCAGAACAAATGCTGCGTTATACTGCAGGAAATTTTTACATCAATGATAAACCCACCGGAGCAGTAGTAGGTCGTCAACCATTTGGTGGTGCACGTAATTCAGGAACCAATGACAAAGCAGGATCCTATCTTAATCTCCTTCGTTGGTTATCACCACGCAACATAAAAGAAAAACATGTTTCAGTAACAGATTGGGATTAAACTCTCATCTTTTCTTTTTATTCTAATTGAAAAAAATCATTATGAACGTGCTTAAAAAAGCATAATACAGAAAAATTGCAAATAATTTTTAAAGGATAAAAAAGATTCACATTAGAAAAAGCTCTCAACAAAACAAAGGTGAAAAAATCCCTCAAAAAAAGAAAAAAGGAAAAGAAATGAAAAAACTAAAACGGAACATAAAGGTATGGTATTGCAACGATTGTAATTTTGAGTTTGGCATACCAAAAAAAGACCAATCGACACAGTTTGGTCGATGCCCGTTTTGTGATAGCGATCGAATAAAACCCAGTGAACCAAATAAGCGACCCATCCGGTGAAAACGATCATCGATTCATTAACTCACTCATCTAAACCATAAAAACGACCAACAAAAAAAATGAGAAACGAAAACAAACTTTTTTGAAATCATTCTTTACTCACCCTTAAAAAATGGGTAAACCTATAAATAAAAGATGGCTATAGATATATTCCTTAAACATAAAAGCAATATGACCAAAAATAGTTATCAAAAGTGGAGCTGAACAGCAATCATGAAAATTTTACTTCTGATGCCTCATCCCAATCCAAAACGAAGTCTCTTTTCGAAATTCCAATATCCATCATCTACGCTCCAACAAATCGCTGCTCTCACCCCGTCAGAACATCATGTAGATATCATCGATGAACGTTATGAACCCATTAGATTTGATTCATCTTATGATCTCGTCGGAATCTCCTCGTTAACCTATAATGCTATTAGAGGATATGAAATAGCCGATCGATACCGGAAACTTGGTGTCGTCGTTGTCTTTGGCGGCTACCATGCTTCATTACTGCCAAATGAAGCAAAACATCATGCTGATAGCGTGGTGATTGGTGAAGCAGAGTTAACCTGGCCACAACTTTTAAGTGATTTCAAACAAAAAAAACTCCAACCATTCTATCAAAGCCAGCGAGTGGTGAAAGCAGAAGAAATCCCTGCTGCCCGTCATGATATTGGATCATACACCTTTTGGGAGGCAATCCAGGTCAGCCGTGGATGTCCCACTGGTTGTGAATTCTGCGCCATGAACGTCGTCGAAGGAAAAGTGTTTCGAGGAAGAGCCATTGAGGATGTTATTAACGAAATGAACCGCATCTATTCAAAAAAAATCTTTTTCGCCGATGCCTCTCTGACCATTAACCCACCATATACAAAAAAACTGTTCAAAGCCATGAAACAAGTGCCAAAAAAATTCCATTGCTTCGGCAATATCAATGTGTTGGCAAGAGACAAAGAATTCCTTGAGTTATCTCATGAAGCAGGTGTTGAAAAATGGTATCTAGGCATTGAATCAATCTCTCAGGAAAATATTGATCAAGCAGGAAAAGGAACAAACAAAGTAGAAAACTATGCACAAGCAATCCAGAACATCAAAGATTATGGGATGATGGTCACTGGTTTTTTTGTTTTTGGCCTTGATTTTGATACCCCCGATATCTTTGATGCAACCCTAAAGGCTATGTATGATTGGGGACTTGATGAAGCATCATTTAGTATCCTTACTCCTTATCCGGGTACTCGATTGTTTGACCGATTTGAAAAAGAAAACCGAATCACAAATTATGATTGGTCTCGCTATGAAGAAGGAAAAGTGAATTTTAAACCAAAAAACATGACCGAAGAAGAACTCTTAGAAGGAATTCAACGAATTGCATTGGATTTTTACTCCATTGATAACTGTATTAAACGTGGATTAAACGTGCATCCCTTCCGCCCATGGACTGCGTTTACCACGTTTTTAACTAATATGAGCATCCGCTCATTTTACCATAATGAAAAATTCAACAAATAAATGTAAAGGTGCAACTGATATCATGAAGGTTCTGCTTGTATTTCCAAAAATTGAGCATGGTGCAACAACCGTTGAGGATAAAGGATCCTGGACATCAATTGTGTTGGGCTATCCCATTATCACTCTCCCTCATCTTGCTACTATCACTCCCGGGAAATATGATGTAGAATTAGTTAATGAAAACTATGAACATCTTGATTTTGATACTGATGCAGATCTCATTGGAATAACCACTTACACTATGACTGCGCCCCGTGTCTATGAAATAGCAGATGAATTCCGTAGCAGGGGAAAAAAAGTGGTGCTCGGTGGCTACCATGCAACAGCACGTCCAGAGGAAGCAAAACAACATGCGGATAGTATCGTGTTAAGTTGGGCAGAACAGAGTTGGCCCAAATTGCTTAAGGATGCAGAAAACGGCGTGTTAAAACCATTTTATGGACCTGATGATTCCTATAGCATGACCAACATCCCACCTCTACGTCGAGATCTGATCCAACATGATCCTATGCTTGGGGCAGTGCAGACATCACGGGGATGTCCGAATCGTTGTGAGTTCTGCGCGATTGGAAGCTTCAGTAATCATGGATTACGACAACGCCCTGTTAAAGATGTCATTGAAGACATTAAAGCAATGAGAAATCGGATGTTTATCTTTCATGATCCCCATATGACGGTGAATCGAAAATATGCCAAAGAATTATTTAAAGAAATGATCAAACAAAAAATCCATAAATATTGGATAGCAAATGGAACAACCAATGTGCTCAATGCAGCAGATGATGAATTTTTGCGATTAGCAAAAAAATCAGGATGTGTTGAATGGTTCATCGGGTTTGAATCCGTCAGTCAGAAAGCACTCGATGGTATTAAAAAAACACATAACAAAGTAGAAAACTTCAAGTATCTGGTCTCAAAACTTCATGATTTTGGTATGACCGTACAAGGCGGTATCATTTTTGGTTTTGATGAGGATACTCCAGATATCTTTGATGTGACCTTAGAGAAAATCTATGATATTAACATGGATGTTTTAGAAATCAACATATTAACTCCTTATCCCGGAACACCGTTGTATGATCGATTGGAAAAACAGGGAAGGATTTTTACTCATGATTGGTCAAAATATAATCAGGTTGATGTCGTATTTGAACCGAAACATATGAGCCCAGAAGAATTAAAAGCTGGAGCACGAAAAATAGCAAAGGAATTCTACTCACATTATAACATTATGAAAAGAAACGCACAAATGTTTTCCATCATCAAAGGACCTGGTGCACTCATCCCAGCAGCCACCAATTATAATTTTAGAAAATATTATCGAAAAGATTTTAATTTTTAGATGCAAAAGATTCATTATTTTTTTCTAATCCTTTCTTCTTCAGTAATAAAGAGATAACACCACCAATTGATGAAGTAATAACCTTTTTTTTGATGATAAAAGAGGAAGGGCATACAGATTCCATAGAATCATGGTCCAATGCATCTGGTGGAATACGATAGATAACCCGGACTGAGGGAGACGAAGTTTTCGCAATCATGGAAAACACTTTTTCCAGCCCATGGATGCCATACAATACAAAGATAATATCAAAATCAGCCATGTTTAATTGACATGCATCATCATAAGAAACAGTAATTTTTTCAGACAAATGAAAACGATTGATGTATCGCTGAGCATTTTTTACAGCTTTTTTATCCTTATCAATGGTGTGAATCTTTGCTTTCGTGTTTTTAGTAATAAGAATCGGTGTCATCGGTAATGATCCACTACCAATCACCAAAACATGATCAGACTGATCAATCTGAGCAAGCTTAATCTCATTTTTGATAATGTCATCATAAAGTCTGATGTAATATTCATTGATGATATCAAAATGAGTAGCGATTTGTTCAAAATAAACATAAAGTACATCCATCAATGGTTTGAAAGTTTCTGCTTTAAAATGAGGAGTAATCACCTTGAAAAAAAGATAATGAGCCGAGGAAAAAATTGATCCAACAACATTAACCATGATTATTACCCTTAATTTTTCAGCAAACTTTTTCTGTGATTTAACAGAGTTCATATTCGGTATTAGCTTGTTTTTCTCTATAGAAGATTAAAAGATGAAAGGCATTACATAGTTTATAGTTTTTTCATTTTCATATGTTATTCATTTAAAATAGTATTTGCAAAAGAACATCTAAAACCATGACATCAAAACTTACCAGTAAAAAAGTAAATCCTTTCCGACCAACAATACTTCCAAAAGATGGCATCTTTTCAACTGGTTTTTTCAATAGTCTATATGAAAAGGAAATGGTATAAAGCCACATAACAAGGAATGGGATAATAAAAAACCAGGATAATATTGTCCGAAGAAAAAGCAGTATGCCAAAAATCCCTGCAATTATATACATGATAAAAGAAATACGGGCAGCAGTTTTTTCACCGAATGATGTAGCATAGGTTTTCACTCCATTGATTTTATCACCTTTCACATCATGAATGCCTTCAGGAAGATCATGGGCATTATCAAGAAAATAGGTAAATAACACAAAAAGACCCATGTTTTGTAATTGAAACAGTGTTGTCTGCAGTGATCCAAGGAGTGGGACCGTGATGGTCACTGCTTGATCCGGAGGGAATGCTGACCAAACAGCAACATAACCAAAAATGACGACCACAATCCATTGTATGGGCGTAAATATTTCAGAGTAAGCCGGCAATGGTACTTTCTTTTTCAAGTATTTATCATGGATTGCGACAAAAATTGCTGCACAACACACCACAAAAAGACACCATATACTAATCAAATACGCAAAAAAAACAGTAAGAGCAGAAAAAACCAATGCAATAGCAAAGAACCTAGTTGAAGAAATTCTCCCAGATGGAATAGGTCTATCTGGATGAACACGAGCATCAATCTCAGCATCGGTGATATCATTCCAAATTAATGCAGCAAAAAACCCTGAATACATACAAAGAATGGTTAACACGATGATTCTGAGGATTTGATCAGGATAAGGATGAACACCATAGGCAATAAGAGGAATACTGGCATACATTAAAGGATAGCTCAGCAGTTCATAGACTGGAAGAGAACGCCATCGGGAAAGAAACTGAAATGGAGCCGTGAAAAAAGAAACAAACCTGTTTTTTGTCATCGTCCTTATCCCCTAGAGTATTCTTTTGCTCTTTTAGATGTTTTGTATTTGATTCTCAATCGTTTCATCCCAAAAAATATTTTTGTTCAGAATGGACTGAATTCCCTCATTTTTTTCTTCTTTTTCGATTGGTGGCAGATGATCAGCAGAGATTTTTGCCGCCCAAGCAGTCATCCGACGGACCAACCACCAGGTATACGTCAATTGATCAATGAGTTTTTCTTTTGCAAGATCAATATTTTTCCATTGATGCAAGCCATAAGCAAGGCAATGAAACTGATCAGTATTTTTTTCCTCGATATGACCATCCCACCAAATCATGTATTCTGGATGAGCAGTGCATAACACGATTTGAGCTTGTTTTTCATTTGGATAGGTTTCCACTGTTATCGCTGGTTTGCCGTTAAACTGTAAATCAAGAAAATGATTTGTTTTTTCCCAATCACCAGCAAAAAAATAGGTATACATCATCAAATCCTTTAATGATTTTTTTTGTTTTTTAAGAAAAAAAGCTGCTTGGAATAATGCTTTGATTAATCCAATGACACCACCAGTATATCTCCATGCGCAAATGCCTGTTTTCTTCTGTGTGGAAAAATCTTTTTTTGGATACCATGCAATTGGTCTGACTGTATTCTGATTAGATGAAACTATGTCTAAGGCAGGTCCACCCCACCATCGCATCCGAACCATTTCTTTATCAATGTTTGAAAAGAGGGGATGAGAATTATCAATGGTAAAATCAAGAGGGACACCACCAGTATGAATGCGAGTTCCCTGTTTTGTTTCACCAGGGGCAAAAGAAAACACATAACCTGTTGCACCAATATGATGTGGATAATTATATTGAAACGGATACAGTAAAGGAAAAGCAAGATGATGATAATATGAATTGACTGTGCCAATATGTAAACTACTTTTATGATATGCTTTTTCTAAAAAAGTTTGAAATCTCGGCTGTTTTCCTGTGCTCAATTCAGTGAATAATGCGGTTCCACCACAGATACCAACATACCCACCACCTTGTTTAATAAAAGCTTTAATCTTTTTTTTCCATTTTATTGTCTTTCTAGAAAACGTGAATGCTTTCATTACTGCATGGCCATCTCCCACGCCACCACCCGGAGCGAGAAGAACCTGATATGTCGAAGTATTTAATTTACCTGCTAAAATATCTTTGTCGTGAATATACTCTGTTTTAAATTCATAGGTTACATCATCTTTTTCCCAGGTATAATTATCTAAAATGACAGGGAAATAATGTTTTCCTGATCCCCAGCCAAGTGGTTCATCAGCAAGAATAGCAACAGATATCTTGATTTTTTTCTCCTGTGTCATAGCATATTTCTTCCGTTTTTGTAAAGTATTCCTTTGGTATATATGACATCTTACTATTTGAAAATTAGTTTTTCGCTTTCTAAACAAAAAAAGTGAACCTATTATTTTTAGGAAGTGATTACAGATGTGAAATGTGATTATTATGAAAGAGCTTATAAGTAAATCCTTTATTTTTGGGATGGGTAATTATCCTTATGACTGCGTTCACACAGCTGAGTTTTCCATTTCGATTACTCAAAAGTTATCTCTTTGATATTAACCGAATATGGCGATTCAACCAACAAACACTACAAAAATATCAAGATAAAAACCTGAGATCAATGGTAAAATTTGCCTATGAAAATGTTCCGCTTTATCATCAAAAATATAAAGAGGCAAATATACATCCATCAGATATAAGAAAAACAGTCGATATTAAAAAATTACCATTTATCACCAAAGATGATTTACGAGTATCAAATGCTTATGAAATTATCCCTAAAAAAGAAAAAGAATCATCATTTTTTCGTCTTTCCACTTCAGGATCCACTGGAAAACCACTTTTTGTCTATTGGGATAAATTCTCCGCAATCAAAAGCCTGGAAGCATACATCCGTATTTTAAAAGCATATGGGGGAAGCTGGTCGAAATCAAAAATAGCACTGGTTATCGATCTAGAACCTGGAAGCATTGAAAACACCATGTTCTCCAGTAGTCTTCCATCATTTTTACAAAAGATCATCCCCATGAAACAAATACGATATATTCATCTGGGTGAAAAACCTGAACATATCTTGAATCAATTGAATGATTTTTCACCAGATTTTCTTGGTTCTGATCCAAATATGTTAAGAAAACTTGCTGTGCTCAAACAAAAAGATAAAGGAAAAGATCTCTCCCCGCAATGCATCTTTTCCGGGGGTTCAATGCTTGATGAATATACAAAAAAATATGTTGAACAAACATTTTCCACTAACATGCTTGATATCTATGGTGCTACAGAGATAGGCCCTCTGGGGTTTCAATGTATTGAAACAAAAAAGTATCATATCCATTCTGATTATGTGTTCATGGAATTCTTAGATGAACAAAAAGAAACAGTTTCCACCAATACTAGGGGTTCTCTTGTAGTGACAAAATTATTTGGATCTGGAACACCGTTTATTCGATACACCGGTATCGAGGATTTCATTACTCCTACGGATACAACAACAAACTGTGGGATTACCACACAAATGATTTCACAAATCGAGGGAAGAAAAGTGGATATGATTCATCTACCTGATGATACCCTTCTTTCACCATTAACATTAACTGGTATACCCGCAAAAATCATGGAGAAATACCATACTTATAAAATCAAACAGTTTCAACTTGTTCAACATAGCAAGGGTTTCATTGAATGTTTTTTGGTTTTTGACCCTCATTTAAGAACAAAAGGGATATCCGTTGATACAATTAAAAAAGAAATGAAACAGCGCTTAAATGAGAAACTCGGTAAAGATATTACTGTTCAGATTACCGAGAAGGAATCATTATTTGAAAATACTCGATCTGATTATGTGAAAGTTGTTGTGTCAAAAATCAAAGACTAGGCATTTAACGAAATGATACTGTTCAAAGGAGATTGATCACGTGAAATTAGGAACAACTAGGTTTATATTTGAGCATCATCAAGAACTAGATCAAACGAATGATAACATCCGTATCCACCAAGTCCAAAACAAAGATGATTTCAAAATCTTTTTTCAAATCCCTTGGACTATTTACCATGATGATCCCTACTGGGTTCCTTCATTCTGGGAGGAATATCAGGATTTTTTTGACAAAGATAACCTGTTTTGGAACCATGCAGACACCCGATTATTTATCGCTTATCAAGATGGAAAACCAGTTGGAAGGATTTCTGTGTTCGGTGATAAAAAATTTTCAGAACAAATCGGTGAAAAAACTGGTTTTTTTGGTTTTTTTGAATGTGTAAACGATAAAAAAATTGCTCATGGTCTTTTTGATGCAGCAAAAAACTGGTTACAATCACAATCCATTACACAAATGCAAGGACCAGTTAATGGTCGAGTAGATATGGGCTGTGGCATTCTCATTGAAGGATTCAATAAGCTCCCCTATTTTTATGGAACCTACACCCCATCATATTACCAGACACTACTTGAATCATATGGTCTGAAAAAATCAAAGGATTTAATATCCTATGTGCTTGATCTTAACAACCCTATCCCTGAAAAAGTAAAGCAATCAGCAGACCGTTGTCATTCTAAAGGAATTAACATTCGACGGTTTCATCGACTGCGAACAAACAAAGAACTAGAATGGTGGATTCCACTAATGATGGAGGTGTTTTCACATCATTGGGGATATATACAAGTTCCAAAGGAAGAAGTTCGAAATCGATTTGGTATTAAACAATTACGATTCATCGTTGATACGGGTCTCTTTTTAGTCGCTGAAAAAGATGGAAAACCAGTTGGTTTCAAATGGGCATTTCCCGATTACAATCAAATCTTCAAAACATTCAATGGTCATCTTGGAATAAAACAGATGTTTCAGTTTTTATGGTTAAAACATACAATAAACAGAGGGAAATTTCATTTTGTAGGAGTTAAAAAAGAATGTAGAGGTCTTGGTATTGGAACCTGTATGAATTATCATATGCTCAAAGAAATGAAAAAACGAGGATATCAGAATGTTGAAATCGGTTGGATCGATGAACAAAACACCGCTGAACGGAAAGCAACAGAAAAAATCGGGGCGAAACAATCAAAAATATACAGAGTCTACTCCATTTCATTCTGATAAAAAATAAAGTACTGTTCTATTTTATAAATTATTTTCATTTACTGCTTGCTCTAGACCAAATGAAAACGCAGCGATATTTTTTTCAATGGTTTTTTCTGGAACCGTTTCAGCGATACTGTGCTCTATTGCCTCTCTTGATACTATTGGACAGGTTCCGATGAGATATCCGAGCATTATAATATTTCCAAAGATTGTTTTATCAAATCTTTTCTTAGATAGTTCAAAGACATTCAAGGCATGTATATGAGATGATGATTGAGATAGATCTACCAAATTTGGGTCATAGAACAGATGACCATCTGGTTTTAAACCATCCTTATATATGGTGAATCCTTCATTTGATAGACAAATAAGGATATCTGTGCTGTTAAATTCAAGTTCACAGATACGTTGCTTGGAAATAATGACATCGCTTTTGCAGAGTGTTCCTCGATATGCGCTTCCATAAGATTTTGTTTGCACTGCGTTGGCACCTTGATCAATTGCAGCTTTACCAAGAATATACGCTGCCAGAACAACGCCCTGCCCACCGATTCCACAAAAACGAGTATTCATCACGATTCCCTCATTTGTTCTTTTGTCACATTCCATAACCGTTCTGATAACTCTGGTGTTGATTTCTTTGTTAATGTGCCAACGATGAATTTATCTTTTTTCTGCTCAGAAGAGAGGAAACCAGTTTGATCCACCGGTAAAGAATTCTCTTTGAAAAACTGTAAAAAAGCACTAGGTTGTTTTTTCCCAATAAATTTCCCATAATTCATTGGACACTGAGAAATAATCTCTACAAAACTAAAACCTTTTGTTTGAAATGAAACTTTCATACTTTCAATGAGATCCTTCACATGATAGGTTGTCCATCGAGCAACATAATTTGCTCCACTCAGTGCAACAATATCAGCGATAGGAAGAGAGGATTCCTGATTTTGATACGGTGAAGTGGTTGTTTTTATTCCCTGAGGGGTTGTTGGAGAAAACTGTCCACCAGTCATTCCGTAGACATAGTTATTCACTAAAAAAACTGACAATCCAATGTTTCTTCGTGCAGCATGAATAAGATGGCTTAATCCAATTCCTGCTAAATCCCCATCACCAGCGATAACCGTTACATATTTTTCTGGTTGCATCAATTTCACCCCTGTTGCAAATGCAACTGAACGACCATGAGTAGCATGCAGGGTATCCCCTTTGAAATGAGGTGATGGAATCCAAGACGAGCAACCAATACCTGAGACGGAAACAGTTTCCTCTGGTTGGATATTTAAATCAGAAAGCGCAGTAATATAACTATGAAGAATGGTGCCACTGCCACAACCTGGGCAAAATGTGGTAGGAAGTGTTTCCTCCCGGATGTATCTTTTAAAACGCGATGGTAGGTATTTCTCACTCATTTTTCTTCCCCCTCAATAGCTGAGGTGATATCATCGATACTATGAGGAATACCACCAATCTTAGGAATAGAAATTACTTGCGCTTTAGTGAACCGTTCGATTTCACGGGAAAGTTGACCAAGGTTCATCTCTGGAACAAAAATACGATTTACTCTACTTCCAAGATTAGAAATTAATTCTTGGGGAAAAGGCCACAGCGTCATCAAGCGTATAAAACCGATGTTTCTCCCATTTTTCCTTTCACGAAGCATAGCACCATAAGCAGGTCTTGCAGATGAACCATAAGAAATGATTATTTCTGTAGCATCTTCAAGAAAATATTCATCTGTTTTACAGATGGAGTCTCGATTGTTCACAATCTTATTATTTAAATGATTGATCAATGCCTCATGAGTTTTCTGGGTTTCAATATCTCTCATCCCATTTTCAATATGCGTGGAACCAGTAACATGAACCGCTTTTTTCATACCAAATTCAACCATTGGAGGAACAGAAGATCCACCAAACATATGATCCGTTGATTGCCCAATATTTCTTGTTTGAATAAAAATATCATTCTGATCGGGTATGGTTAGTTTTTCTCGTAACTGTGCCAATTCCCCATCCATAAGAAGAATAACGGGTGTTCGGTATCGTTCTGCTAAATTAAAACTTTCAATGCTTAATTCAAAACATTCCTGAACCGTAGAAGGAGATAAGACAATGATGTTATGATCCCCGTGAGTTCCCCATCGGGATTGCATCACATCACCTTGAGCAGGTTTGGTCGCCTGACCAGTTGAAGGACCTGAACGTTGCACATCCACTATAACACAAGGGGTTTCAGTCATACAGGCATATCCAATGTTTTCCATCATTAATGAAAAACCAGGACCACTGGTTGCAGTCATTGCTTTTGCACCGGCCCAAACAGCACCAATTACAGAGGAAAGACCGGCTATTTCATCCTCCATCTGCATATAAATACCACCAGCTTTCGGCAGCAGTCTTGACATGTCTTCAGCGATTTCTGTTGCTGGAGTTATAGGATAACCAGAAAAAAAAGAGCAACCCGCCAATAATGATCCATATACACAAGCAGTATCCCCTTGAACAAATTGTATTTTGCTTCCGATGATCCTTCGTAATCGTTGATAATCATAGCGATATTTCATGATTCCATCTCCTCAGAGTTGCTTTTGTTATCCCCGTTAATAACAAAAATTGCCATATCTGGACAGTGTAATTCACATAGCCCACAACGAATACAAAGGTCATCGTTTTTTAACGTTGGAGGATGAATACCTCTCATATTTAGGTCTTTAGATTCTTTTAATGCCTTTACTGGACAGCAATTGATACAAATTTTGCAGCCTTTGCACCATTCCTTGTTGATAACTATCATCGACGTAACCTTCAATTATATCCTATATCATCTAAATCTATGCTGTTCTTGAAAATAAGAACGTAACATTCTTAACTTTTTTTAAAACTTGAGGATCTCCAATGAATATTTGATAATACATGACAATTAATAGAATCTAACTTAATCACATCAGTATACTTACCTACAAATGTGTGAGAGAGGGGTACCTCCTTGTCTAATTCACGGACAATTATATTAGTTGAGGTAGATGCTTTTTTGAAAACATGGTCTAGAACTTCTTTTTTTGGATATGAACAACTAGAGAGAATTATGGTGTCAAATCCATTTAGGGGATATTTCGCCCCATCCCCATGCTCAATCGTGATATTATTAGAAGGAGATCTATGTTTTTTTTGTTCAATGACTTTTTTGGCGAGATTAGCGATAAATGGATTATTATCAATTGCTGTTATTTTTGATTGAGATGTTTTTGCAAGTATTAATGCCGTTATTGGATAAGCCCCGCAACCAATATGTAAGATATGTTGAGCGGAATTTTTTATAAAAGTATTTTTTTCTTTCAGATATTGTCTACCTATGTATTTTTCATACAGCTCTGCAATAGCACTGTTGAAACTTGCTGTAATATCGATAACATGCCAGAAAAGATTTGCTTTAAATCTTCCGAATTCAGATGAAACCATAGCTATTCACTGGATATAAGTTGGTGCTTATTTCATATTTCGATTAATCTAATCAATTTAGTAGAATACTCGTTTATAGTATTTAAAATGCTAGTATAAATTATTTTTTCTCATCCTAGAATTTAGTCTTTACTGAATTAGATATTGATGTATTCCACCATTTCTCAATTTTTCTCATTGCATCATCATAATCGATCATTGGGGAATAATGTAGTAATGTTTTTGCTTTTTCTAAAGATATGGTTTTATTTGCGGTGAGAATCTGCACAGCAGTTGGAGTGATCCATGGTTTCTTGTGAAATAGAAAAAACCGGCTGATCATCAGATATCCTAATAACGTTGCCATCCTCTTTGAAATCGATTTATGAGGAGAAGGTTCATTGATGATTTTAGCTAAATCTGAAAAATAATTTTCCCAAGTAACACTATAATCTCCATCCGTGATATCGATAGTTTCACCTATTGTTTTTTGATTACCTATTGTTGATAATATTGCATTAATCAAATTATCAATGTAAGTATGAAAAAAAGTTCCTTGTCCATTATTTATTAATCTAACCCGATTCAATTTTATTGCATCAATGATAGTGTTTACCCATATACTTGCATCAGGGCCAAAAACATTACCCGGACGAATGATAGTAACTGGAAAGTTCTTTGTTTGATATTCATTCAAAAGAAAATCCTCTGCCATTTTTTTTGTTTGAACATAATAACTGAACACTGAGGGTTTATCATAGCAGATATGTCCTAGAGAAATAAACTGTTTAATAGATCCATCCTGAAAATGTTTGACCAGATATTTTGTACCATTGTAATTTACATCGATAAATCTCTTTTTCCACCCATAATCGCTTACCAATGCTGCGCAATGAATAAGCACATCAATTTGAGAAGGTAATAATTTAATAAAAGATGGATTGCTGATATCTCCTTGGAGATATTTAATATTTTGATTATCAATTTTTGGTCGTTGAGAATGGATTAAGGCTATAACGTTATTTTCTCTCAAAGCAAGTTGCTGAAGTAGATTTCTGCCGATGTAACCAGATGCCCCTGTAA
>CAZVKY010000019.1:0-26121 GCA_964627915.1 uncultured Thermoplasmatales archaeon | reverse complement strand
AAATAAATAGAATGTTTTAAATATCACCAACAGTATGCAAGCAACATAACCCTAGGAAGGATGGAAAATATGAAAGTACAAAATCCACATGAACTAGTAGGAAAGGAAGTTTTCGACACTAATGGCAACACTGTTGGTCGTGTCGATAAATTTTGGAAAAGCTGGAATGACGAATACCCAGGATACTTTTTTGGTATCCGACCAAACGAGAATACAAAGGACACCTGGTTTAGAGGAACAAACAAATTAGTTCCCATTTATAGTGATTACATCAAAGACTACGGTGATCAAATCACCTTGAACAAAACAACAGAACAACTCGGTCATTTCTGGAACAAAGCAGTCCCCTGTGGCAACACGACCTGCCCCACTGACCAGCTCGTTGACAAACCAATTTATGACAAGAATCATTCACGTGTTGGAACATTTTATGGTTGGGTTGAAAGCGATGGAACCTACAAACATTATGGTATGTTCGTCGATCCATACATCTGTGACATCTGGCATATGCCCTACAATACTATGATGCCCATGCCAACTAACTATATCCAGGAAGTCAAGGATACTATAACGTTGGATAAAACACTGGATGAACTCAGAGAGTACTGGAAAAACCAGTTTAATTTCAAATAAAATAAATAAAAAGCCGTGAGGGAGGCTTTGTTTTCCCTCTTTTCTTTTTACCAAATGTATCGATTATATTTTTCAGTATCTTGTTGTTTGACCGAATGAAATGTTTTTTCGGTGATTGAAACGATTTTTTTGAACCGATCTCCATGTAGATTTAAGAGTATGTTTTCAAGATTGGTTCGTAGTGATTCTTTCATTGAGGAGATAATGAGGATGTAACGAACAAGCCAGATCGCAAGTTTCTTAGCAAAATCAGGTGAATTCCTCCGTGAAACATTTTTAAATATGCTTGTTTCTAGGAGCTCGTCAGTTGCTCGTTTTATAGAGATGTCGGCTTTTTCTTCCATAGCAGTAACCTTTTTGTTTCAATTTTGTTCAATACTATGGTTGCCAAGCTTAATATTTATATATTTCTATAAAAATTAGAATTATTTATTATGTCTGGGGAAAGAAAATGAAAAAATGAGAAGAAAAAAAGAGAAAGAATTATAATTCGTAGGAAACCATGTATTCCCCGGGATCTCCTTCTTTGAATTCAAAATTATGTTCACGGCAGAGTTTAATCATGGGAATGTTATCCTTAAGCACGGGTCCATATATTTTTTTAAATCCTTTCTTCCGAGCGATTTCAAGGGTGTAATCAATGAATTCTGCACCTAGTCCCCTTCGTTGCCATTTATCACTGACCACTAAAGCAAATTCTGCTTCTTGGTTACTGCCTGGATCAGCGATAATCCGGGTGACACCGAGGAATCGTCGTTTTCCCTTTTGTTTGATTTCAGCTACAATACCGATTTCCCGATCATAATCAATATTACAATATCTGGTCCTCATCTTGTGTGGCGTTTCTTTGATTACTCGGAAGAATCGATAGCGGACGGTTTCCTCTGAGAAACTATCAAACATCTCCTGCCATAATGGTTCATCCTCTGGTTTAATTGGTCGGAGTGTGACTTCTGCGCCATCCTTTAGGGTTACTTTTTTAATGTAATGGCTTGGATATTTACTAATGATCAAGTGAGGCTTATCTTCAGGATTTTTATCAATGACAATACGCGCATCAACAGCAATGAGATCTTGATTCTGTGGAATCAATGGATTGATATCGAGTTCACTGATTTCAGGATGATCTTCAATGAGCTGAGAGAAATTAATCATTGTTTCCTCGACGGTTTTCATATTGGTTGGAGGAATGTTTCGATATCCTTTCAATAACCGATAAGCCTTTGTTTTTTCTAGGATTCGCTGTGCTAATACTTGATTTAGTGGGGGAAATCCAATTGCTCTATCTTTGAATAGTTCAGTGAAAATCCCACCCAGGCCGAAAAGGATGATCGATCCAAAAACCGGGTCCTTTTTTGAGCCAAGAATGAATTCTGCACCTACGTTGTTTACCATCTTTTGGATGGTTACCCCTTCAATGCTAGCCTCTGGAACGTTTTTCTTCACCGTTTTCATCATGGTTTTGAATGCCGATCGAACTGATTTTTCGCAATCAAGGTTGAGTGCAACGCCCCCCGCATCACTTTTATGGGTGATCTGTGGAGAATGGATTTTCATGACCACGGGATAACCGATGTTCTCCGAGAGTTTCACTGCGTCATCAGCAGTTTTCCCAAGTTTTGGTCGAGTAGTCTTAATTCCATACAGTTCAAGGATTTCTTTTGCTTCGTTTTCGTAAAGAAGCGTGCGATCTTGTTTTAATGCGTTTTGAATGATTTTATTGATTTTTCCCTTGCTTTTTTCCGTTGCTTCAACATTTCTTTCTTCAGGTGTTTCATAGAGTAATTCAAGATTTCTAGAATAATGATATAAATACATATACGATTCAACTGCTTCCTCTGGTGTAGTGTAGGTAGGTACATTGTTGCGATTAAGGAGTTGCCGAGCATATTGTACGCTTTCCTCGCCAACAAAAGAAGTAAGGATTGGTTTGGTTGATGATTGTGAGATGTCAATAATATTTTCCGCTAGTTTCTTTGGATTTGCCATCACCTGTGGTACAGAAATGACGATGATGCCATCGATGTTTTTATCTTTTAATGCTACTTCAATTGTTTTTCGATAGGCTTCTTCATCACTATCTCCAATGATGTCCATAGGATTGCGTTTGCTCCAGTGAGTAGGGAGGAATTTGTTTAATTCTGCAATGGTTTCTTCAGAGAGTTCTGCGAGTTTACCACCGTTTTCAACAATGGCATCTGTGGCTAGGACCCCTGGTCCACCTGCATTGGTGATAATCGCTAGATTTTTCCCGGTGGGTCGTGGTTGTTTTGCAAGGATTGATGAACAATTAAACAGTTCACCGATTTTTCTAACTCGTACACAACCAGCTCGTTTGAATGCTGCATCATAAATGTAATCTTCTCCGGCCATTGCGCCAGTGTGAGATGATGCTGCTTTTGCTCCTTCTTTGAATCGACCTGATTTTATGACGATAATAGGTTTAACGCGAGCAAAACTTCTAGCAGCGCTCATGAATTTTCTGGCATGGGTAACATTTTCCGCATATAACACAATACTTCTGGTGTGTATGTCTCGACCGAAATAATCGATGAGATCGCCGAAATCTACATCAAGCATTGATCCTACTGAGACAAATGAGCTGAATCCTACTTTTGCTGATGCGGCCCAATCAAGAATTGATCCGCATATTGCGCCACTTTGTGAGAACAAGGCAATATTTCCTTTTTCGGGCATGGCTCCTGCAAATGTAGAGTTCATCCCTAAGTATGGCATGATAATGCCCACACAATTTGGACCAACGATGCGCAGACCATATTTCTGCCGAATATTCTCTAGTTTTTTTTCTAGTTTCCTTCCCTTTTCCCCGATTTCTTTGAATCCTGCAGAGATGATTAGAATGCCTTTGATTCCTTTCTTTCCACATTGCTCAACAATGTCAATCACGATTTTTGATGGGGTGACAATAACAGCAAGATCTGGTGTTTTTGGGATATCGTCTACATTTTTATATGATGCAACTCCTTGGATGCTCTCATATTTTGGGTTTACTGGGTAGACGATGCCATCATATTCCGATCCGATCAGGTTTCGGAAGATACGATATCCTGCTGATCCAATACGATTACTTGCTCCTATAACCGTGATGCTTTTTCGGTTTGAATATTTTATCAAGATTTTCGATTCCCGTTCGACCGCCTCCCGTTTTTTATGAATTGCGGTTGAGCCGCAATATATGAGTGACATTTATAAAAGTATCGGCAATCCCAAAGGTTTTTAAGAAACATCCCAATAGGGTTTTAGCATCTTTTGTAAATCTGAAATACGGTTTTCGACGATATCAATATTGTTTAATTCGTAAGGGTCATCTTCTGTTTTGTATGCTTCGTCGTGAAGGAGGCCATGGAATATATTTTCATATGCTGAGATGCAGGATGAACTATTGTATCCGCCGCCGAGGAGAACCAAAAGTTTTTTTGAATATCGTTCTGAGAGAGCATGGATTGCTTTGGCTAATTGATAGTATATTTGATAGCTGAGATTAAGATCTGCAAGTGGGTCAGTATGATGGCTATCAACTCCTGATTGATAGATAATTATTTCAGGGTTGAATTGATCGAGTAATGGGGGAATGATGCGATCAAATGCGGTCAAAAATGCCTTGCTTCCGGTGTGTGGTGGGAGTGGAAGATTCACGGTGTATCCCTTACCTTTTTGATCACCGATTTTATCAAGGCCTCCAGTTCCAGGATACAGTGTTTCACCATCTTGGTGAAATGATAGGTTGAGCACCGAAGGATCTCGGTAATAGATGTCCATGGTTCCATTGCCATGGTGAACATCTAAGTCGATAATGAAGAAGCGTTTCAGCCGGTAATAGGTGCGAAGATATTCGATGGTGACTGCGATATCATTGTAAAAACAGAACCCGGAGGAGTGTTGTGAACTTGCATGATGAAAACCACCTAATGGATTCACCATTATTGAATAATTTTCAAAAAGTTTTGAACCACATACAAGACTTCCACCGGTTGCTCGACGAGCATACGTATGAATGCCTTTCGGAGCAGGTGTGTCAAAGGCAAGCATCCCTCCATTTTTACTCAATTTTTCAATTTTTTCGAGATAAGATACATCATGAACTCGGAGTAAATCCTCTCTTTCTGCTAGGATTGGAGAAAATTCCTTGAATTGTGAAATCATCTCTGTCTTTCGAAGCATATCCATGGTTCGTTTTGGTTTGTTGCCGATAAGGGGATGATTGCTTCCGAGATCATATTTATCGTAATCGGGATGATAGACAATGCCATACATTGAGTTTATTAAGGACTTATTGATTTTAAAATCTTGCCTAGAAAAACAATAAATTAGGTTCCGAAATAGACTTACGTTGTTTGTTTCTTACGTGTCTAAATGTCTCAGAATAATAGTAAAAAAAGTTGATATCGATGGATTGTCTCTTTGTCTCAGATCTTCATGGAAACATGAAAAAATACAATCGGTTATATGAATTCATTCAAAAATCCTCTGCTGACGCAGTATTTTTCGGTGGTGATTTATTACCTCTTGATCCAGCACCAGCAAAGACGATGAAAGATTTCATTGAAAACAATCTTTTTTTTCCTCTTGAAACAATCAAAAAAGAAAAGGAGGATATCCAGTTTTTTTTAATATTAGGAAATGATGATCCTCGTCGGTATGAATCACTTTTTAAAGAAGCTGATAAAAGAAACATTATTGATTATGTCAATCAGAGAACTGCTTGTTTTTCCCCTTTTTTCGTTACGGGATATTCCTTTGTTCCTCCTACTCCATTTCGGCTGAAAGACTGGGAACGATATGATGTATCCCAATTTATTGATATGGGTGTAATCCCCCCAGAAAAAGGATTCCATACAACAACTGTTGATACAAACACTATTCGCTTTGAAACTATTCAAAAAGATTTATCATCACTTGTAAAAAATGCTTCACCTCAGAAAACGATTTTCTTGTTTCATGCTCCACCATATGATACCAGCTTAGATTATGCTGCCTTGGATGGGAAAAAAATTGATCATGCACCTGTTGATGTTCATATAGGTAGCATTGCCATCAAAAAGTTCATTGAACAATATCATCCCTTTATTACCCTGCATGGACATGTCCATGAATCATCAAGGTTAACCGGGGAATGGAAACAAAAGATACATCAAACGTTTTCATTTTCTGCAGCCTATGATCATGATAAATTAGCTATTGTTTCTTTTAACACAGATAATCCTTCAAATGCTAAGCGATACCTGTTAGATATATAACTCTGTGTGATTTCTTCGCTGATCAGCCTTGTTTTAACGGTATTTTTCTCGCGGATTCATATCTTGAAACAAGATGCGTTGCCCAGGGCGTTTTATTCTTGATGTCTTCATCAGTGACAAAATGAACATCAAGAATGGCATCTGTTTCAATTCCAGTTCGTTCCTGATTCTCCCGGGAAATATGTTTATCCCATTTTTCAAACCAGTCAATGAGTTTTTCTTTTTGCTCCTCGTTTCCATTGAAATGAACGATGAGATCGATATCACTTGCTGGCCCAGCACTGCCATCCTTGGTGCTTCCAATAATATACATTGCTTTGACATTATACGCACTGGGATCGAGTGCTGCTGCGATTTCATGGGTTTTTTTCATCCGCCAACTCCAGTGATCTGGTGGATTTAAAAAAGCGAGTGCTTCTCCAACTTCTCCATCCATGATGATAGATAAGGATCCTCCATCAATGATTTCATCAACGCGGATTACTTTGATTACATCATTCATACTAGCTTTGATTGCTTCATCATCTTCGTGGATCAATTTTCCTAGATGATTCTCTGCGGTTAACAATAAGGATTCATTGAAGCTGACATCTGGTTGATCTGGGTAGAGGGGAAGATATTTGATATCGGCTTCTACTAAATCCTGGAAGAAATGAGTGCCAAATGAGAGTTCTGGAGTGTAATCTCCTTTTTCTTTTGCTACCTCTACCAGCAGTGATGAGTTGTTGATATCGCCGTATTGCACAGGCACACCGAGTTTGATATCACCTCTGCTTCCCCAGCGGCCGGGTCCCATCAAAATAAATTTTCTTCGTGGAAGGTTACTATTTAGTTTGCTGATCAATGTTGCTACATGTTGCATTTGTTCCCGGTTTTCTAGTTCAGTATATGCTTCCGGAACAACATAAACAATGTATTCAATATGTTCGATTTGACCCGTGGTCACATATTTTTTGGCAGTGAAGAGTTTATGATTCTGTGGAACATTCTTTGGAATTGGTTTTCGTTCACTGTCAAGAGATTGACTTTGTGGTCTACATTGTAAGAGATATAATTTTTCACCATCTGAAGCAAATTCAAGATCAACTGGAGTATGAATGTTTTTTTCAAGTACTTGTAATAATGCTTTGATTTCTTTGAGAAATGTGGTTTTTTCAAATAATCCTTCAAAGGTGACTACCATGTCTGATTTGGTTGGATCAAAAAGGATTTTTTGTGGGGTGGAGAGATGACCTTCTTTATGCACACTGACAATGCGATCAAGAGAAGGGAATTCTCCACCATATTCTTTAAACACATCAAAAACATTGGCGGTTTCAATAGCACCTGTTTTTAAATTAATGACATCCATGTATTGCGGGGAGTATTTGATTTTTTCATTGACTAAGGTGTTTACTTGCAGTTCTGGTCGATTTGGTGAGACAAGGATGGGATAATCATTACCAACTCGGTCAACAGCACGAGTTCCGAGACCAGGAACGATGCGAACCACGCCATCTTTACGTCTTATTCGTGGTGACCAGCGAAATTCGTTATGGCTAAAGGCGACTCCACCATAGGAAGGCATAAAATAATGACCGATTTTTTTACCTATGACTTCCTGAATGAGCACCCCCATCTCTTCACTGAAATCAAGCAGTCCTCGTTCTCTTCGGTATTCAATTGGGTCGGTGCCAAAGGTTGAGGCATAGACCTCTGCGATGGCATCGCTGAGTGCAGCCAGTCGTTCTTCTTCAGTTCCGGTATTGGGAACAAAAAGGCTTTTGTATTTTCCAGAAAATGCAGCACCAAAACTATCTTCAAGTAAACTTGATGACCGAACGATCAATGGTTTATCTTTAAGGTCATGAAGAATCCGCCGTAATCCATCCAGGATTTCTGGTTGAAAAACAGCATTTTTAAAGATTTGTTCAAGGAATAATTGCTCTTGCCGAATTTCTTCAGGACTCAGATATTTATGATGAAAGACTTCATCTAAATCATTATAATGAATGAAATTTTGAGTGGTATCTGAAGCGATATACCAGCTTTTTGGAAAAGCGATATCTTGAAGGTATTTGTTTTCATCTTTTTCCTTTTCAATGATTTTTTTTGCAAGATACACACCACTTGTTTTTCCACCGAGTTTTCCTGCGCCTTGTGCTGGACCAATTACATGTTTCAACAGTGGAACAAAATCCTTTACTTGCATGAAATGTTTGGCAACGTTTACATATTCTAATCGATCAGTAAAAAACCGCCGGATCAATGCAGTTTTTATGCTCATCTCATCTTCTGGAGCAAGAATGGTTAATTCTTCTGCTTTCTCATAGAACCGGATGAGTTCATTAGTGATTTCAACAAGTGGCACTCCTGTTTTCTGTGAGGTTAAAAGTAATGGTCTTGTTTTGTCCTGTTGGATCCATGTTTGAAATAATATTGATATTTCCTCAGGGGAAAGATGTTTTCGAGCAAGTTCAAAGACATAATTCTGTACTTGTTTCAGTGATTCGATATCCTGCCGGGGATTGGGCATGTTAATCCCACACCATTGTTGACTGGCTGCATCTCGGTCTACGGGGCAGATATTGCTAAAAAGGTAATTGATTTGTTTGCTTTCATAGGGGTAGAGATGATAGATCATTTTCCGGGTGATCCGAAGAAGAATCCGTGGATCTGTTTTCACTAAAAGATTAATGATAACTTCCCAGTTTTGTTTTTCAGATGGTTTTTTTTCTTGATCTTTTTGTTCTTCATCTTTTTTCATGATTTTTTCGACATGATCAAGTTTTTTTCGATGTTCTTCCAGTTCTTCTTTGATTTGCCGTTCTTCAAAGAACCGGCCGAGTAAATCCGTGATTGCTTCAATCAGCCATCGTTCCTGTTTTAAAAAAGGTCCTTCATTTTCATCTGGTTTCTGCTCTAAGTAAAAGATTTCAAGACGGCCCATTTTTTCATCGTTGACTTTTATTGGGCTAGTGAGTTTCCATGGGGTTTGTTTAAAATTGGATGTTTCAAACTGTTTTTTATTAATTTTTATTCTGGCACAAGTATCTTCTGGATATTGCCATGATGGAGGAATGAGATCTAAGACATTGTGTAATGCTTTATCAATGGAAATGTTTTTATCTCGGACGATACGGGTTAATCCATAGAGACAGTTGAGTTCTTTTTCCCGTTCTTTTAACTGCTGAATCTCTCCATTTTTTGATTGTGATGAGGAATTTTTCTTTTTTTTGAAAGGTTGTTTTGCTGCCACCATATATCTTCATTCCTATGCTGTTCTCTTTTTTTATGAATTCTTTTTTTCTTTGACGATGATGCCTTTTCTCTTTCGTCCATCTAAATGAATCGATAATGGATGAGAAGTATGCACATGATACACTGAGTCCTTATGAAATTTTGTTGGTAGAGATGAAAGAAATTTTTGATTGAGAAAACTGTTTCTTGATTGGGTGATTAAATATCCCACTTGGGAGGAAACCATATCATGAAAGAAATGAGAACCTTGTGACGGCTCCACACTTTTCTCTTTTATTGGTGTTTCAATGATTGCTTTTGCTCCTGCGATATCACTCCAGATCACAGGAATTCCTAACCAAGGATCTGCTGAGCCCCAGCGACCAGGTCCAATCAAAAGATATGGTTTCTTTTGTTCCATGAGTTTTAAGTTGAGATCTCGTAAGATTGGAACAATCTGCTGTGATTGTCCCATATCAAAGGTGTCTGGATCAACATATATGATGTCTTTGATATCTGATATTGTTCCATTTCCTAATGCATTTTCACTGTAACAGATAACATCTTTTTCTGGAAAATCAGTAAGATTTACCTCTTCGGTTTCAGATGGCGGCATCATATTTCGAATTTGTAAAATAACGAGTTCAGCTTTTTCTTCATCATTGGTTGGAATGTTGAGAGCAAACTCTATTTCTACGGGATATCCAAGCGCGATTTCACTAACTGATAGTAAGAGTTCCATTGCTTTTGAAAGAGGAATGGTATCGAATTGTAAGAGAGGGGCAAAATTAATCACCGGGTAGCCTTCTTCTTCCAAACCGGGATAGATGCGATCATCACGTGGTGAATAGGTGGAGGCAAGTTGATCGAGGGTTCCATGTTTTTTTGCTACCTTAATATCTAACTGCGCCAATGAATGTTCTTCATGGTCTCCCATGGTTTTGTAAAAACTGCTCAGATCAATGGCATAAAATTTTTTTTGGGAATAAGGAAGAAAATCTTTAGGTGTTCCACACAGTGGTGTTTTTGGTCGTTTTGGACAGAAACAATAACTTGATCCTCCATCAACGATTGCTTTTCCAAGACCAAGGGAAAGATAGACGATACCATCCTCCGGGTTACATGGTCCAGATGGATAGTGATTATATGATTTTGCCACACCAGCAACGGTAGGATAAAAATATTTACCTTGTTTTTGTCCTACAACTTCTTGAAGTAAGATGGCCATTTTTTCATCAGCGATATGTTTTGGTGTAGATCGGATATAGGTTCGGGCTTTTGAAAAATAGGTAGAGGCATACACATATTTGATGGAATTACAGACTTCTTGAAAGCGAAGATCGGTCTCCCATGATTCATTAGGAAGAAGAACTGAGGCATAGATACCAGCAAATGGTTGAAATAAAGAATCTTCAAGCATGCCTGAGCTACGAACGATTAATGGTTTTCTGGTTTTTCGAACAAAAGATCTCAGATCCCCAAGGATTGTTGCTGGAAGATTTCCTTTGAGAATATGAGCAGCAATCCGTTCATCTGGACGCGAGATCAATTCATCAAGTGAAATATTGTTTTTTTCTATGAATGTATCAAATATTTCGGTGGAGAGCACAATCGTTCGTGGAATGGTAATGGTTAGATCTGGAAATATTTCTGGGCTGATATATTTTGAAAGAATCTTTGCAAGAAATGCAAGTCCCCGTGCTTTTCCACCCAGTGATCCATCTCCAATGCGATGGATGTTTGCTTGTGGTTCATGGCTTTTTCGAGAGAATTCGGTGACGGCTGCTTGATGTAAAGAGTAATTGTATTCTTCAATGATGTCAATGAGTTGTTGGTGAAATCGGGAAAGGGATGTTTCTTTTTGTTCTATTTCTTTGATGTTACAGGCAAGTTCTTTTTCCTGTAAACCAAATAACCATTGTGAAATATGATGGGTTTTAATAAATGAGGAAAAGTGTTCTGCTGGATTATTTAGAAGTGTTTTTTCGAATTCACTTAAGGTTGTTATGTTTTGGGTGTGGTTCTCTTTTTTTATCTGTAGGGTTGTTGGTCCTAGGCTTTGTGAAACAAGGGTGCGTATTTTTTTTTGTAACTGGTTGTTTTCTTTTGAAATAAACGTTGCATTCTCTGGTAACGTTTTTGTTTGCTTTGGATCTGATGATTGAATGATAATGGGTATATTTGGTTTCATTTTCTGTATTTTTTGAGCAAGTTTTATCCCTGCATGATCCTGTGTATGTTTGCTATTATTATCAGAGATAACACAGAGGAGATGATTGGTATATTGATTTACTAGCGCGGTTGCTTCATCAAAGTCTGTGGTATGTAGGATAAATGGTCGTCGCTGGTACCGTCTATTTTTCTGAACAAGGGTAAGATCAGGATGCATGAGCTCTCTAGTATAATTCCATAGTTCTTCATAGATGAGCAAGAGATATGAAGAATAATATTGAATGTTATCTTCAATGAGTAAGATGATTTCTTTATTTTCACCAGAGGGATTTGATTGAATGTTTGTTTGATCTTCAAAGAGTTGAATGATGGTTAAAAGAATCGATCCATCCCCGTTCCAGGTGAATGCACGATCAATGGTTTCATAATTATCTTTTTCTAAAAGTGTTTGAAGCTGTGCAGTATGATTAGCAAGATAGACGATAGGGAGATTTGGATGGGTTTCTTTAATGCGTTGGGTAAAGCTGAGTAAATCGGTATCATGTGGTTCATTAAAAATAATGAATAAATCGAATTGATCATTGTCCAGATACTGTTCGGTTTCCTTTACTGATTCGATTTGGGTTATTTCAGGTGCTTGTAAGGGCAGATCCCTCGGATATATTTGTTGAAAAAGTTTTTCGATTCTTCCTTCTTCTTCGAGTAAAAAATAATCATAGGAAGAAGAGAGTAACAGGATTTTTTTAATGGAAAACGGACGAAGGTGTTTTCCGGTTTCAAGAGTAAGATTTGTTGTCTCTTTTGATTTAAAACCTGTTATTTCTTCAATCTTTTTTTTGATTGCTTCTTCCTTTGTTTCTAACATAGTATTTTTGCTATTTAGGGGGTTTTTTAAATCCAACCGCGGAGTTTACATGCTTCAAGCACACGAGAGATAGCTATCATATAGGCAGCGTCTTGCACCCGGATTTTTTTACGTAGTGCAAGTTCCCAGACTTTGTAAAATGCATCGGTCATTTTATTGTCTAGTTTCCCAAGAACTTCTTCTTTAGTCCAGTAATAATTCTGATTGCTTTGCACTTGTTCAAAGTAACTGCAGACCACGCCACCAGCGTTAGCGAGAAAATCAGGGATAACAACTACACCGCGCTCATCCAGGGCGTCATCGGCTTCTGGAGTGATGGGGCCATTTGCACCACATGCAATGAGTTTTACACTTTTTTTGATATCATTCACTGTTGCTTTGGTAATGGCGTTTTCAAGTGCAGCTGGTATAAGGATATCTACCTCATGAGTAAGCCAGTCATCTCCGGGGAGAATGTCATAGCCGAGTTTTTTTGCTTTCTTTTTATCAATACTTCCAAATCGATCAGTGATATCAAGAAGTTCTTTAAGATTAATACCATCTTTTTTGTAAAAACTATATGCTTTATTATCTGCTTGATCCCAACAGGAAACGGAGACAACAGTTCCACCATATTCGATGTACAGTTCTGCTGCGTGACGGGCAACGTTTCCAAATCCTTGGATTGATGCAGTGGTTTGTCCAATGTCAACATCCATTTCTTTTAATGCTTCTCTGGCCATGTAGACCACACCATAACCAGTGGCTTCAGTTCGGCCGAGTGATCCACCAAGTTCCACTGGTTTTCCAGTGATTGTTCCAGGATATCGTCCGCCGGAGACTGCTTCATATTCATCCATCATCCAGATCATGTGTTGGGCATTGGTCATGACATCTGGAGCGGGAACATCTTGTACTGGTCCAATGTTTGGAGCAACTTGCCGAATCCATCCGCGGCAGAGCTGTTCTTGTTCATTGTTTGAAAGATCATGTGGATCGCAAATGATTCCTCCCTTTCCGCCACCGAGTGGAATGTCAGCAACAGCACATTTCCAGGTCATCCACATGGATAATGCTCGGACGGTATCAATGGTTTCTTGTGGGTGGAATCGAATACCGCCTTTTGAAGGACCAAGGGCATCATTATGTTGCACTCGGAATCCTTTGAAGATTTTAGTGTGCCCATCATCCATTTTGACGGGGATAGTAAAATGATATTCACGTCGAGGATTTCGGAGAAATTCTCTGGCGCCTTCTTCAATTTCAAGTGTGTCTGCAATTCTGTCAAATTGTTCTTGAGCCATTTTAAATGGGTTGTACCCTTCTTTTGCCATGGTTATCCTCCTTACTTTTTGGATGCGTGGGGTGCGATGTTAGAAGGTATATTTATATCTGGGTTATAAAAATATCTGTTTAACTTGTACACTTTGACCATTTAATTCATTATTCTATAGCCAATATGTAATTGTTTTTCTCCTTTTACTGTTCGAAAATTGAAACGATGTCCAATTTATTAGGCTAAAATGACTGATTTTTTCTTTGATTACCGCTGCAGATTCCATAGTTTTCGATCAATCCAGCCAAGGGAGAGTTTTTGTGGTTTGATGGTGTGAATCATTCTTGAAGAAAGAATGGTGTTTTCAATAGCTCCTATTTCTGAAGGAAAGGTGCTGATAAGCTCCTCTCCGAAATCAAAGAAATCTTCTATAGTACGAAATGCTGAAAAAAGCAAAAGATTATAACAACCAGTACTGGTCTCCTGGGCCCTGGCGATATTGTTGTTTTTTATGATATATTCTTTTATTGCTTTGTTATTTCTTTTTACCTCTATCATGGAGACCACAAGATTGTAATCCGGCGGAATAAATAAATTTGGAAAGAAACAGCTGGGTGGAGCGATGATTTGTTTTTGTAAAAGGTTGCTGATTCGATTTTTAATGGTTTTTCTGTTAATTCCTAAATTTGTTGCAATATGAGAATCGTTTCGTTGAATATAGTCTCCGTTCATAAGATGCATGAAAATGGGAAATGTGGTTTTATCAAGGATCTGCTCATTGATGATTACGGTTCCTGTTTGTTGATATCTCTTATACAGATTATGGATGAAACAGGTTGGATTATATTTGAAGGTGAGTTTGTTGCTGAAAATATAGGCATGTGCCGGTGCTCGATGTTCTCTTGTTGGTATTTTTTGATCCTTAACGATTTGTTCCCGCCAGGAATGATATGTTTCTAGGTCTTTGAAAAATTCCATGAGTAAGGTGTTGTATGGACCTTCCATGCAGGAGAATGCTGCGAAGATGTGTGCATCATCCATGAAAAACTCCTTTGTTTCTTCTGTTCGTGGAATATCTGCTTTGACTAATACCAGTAAAGGGTATTCTCTGTAGAGTTGTGGAAAGGGATAAAAAGGAGGATTGAGAAGATGTTGGTTAAACAGCCATTCCACCTTTTTTTTCACGGTGCTTCGATGGAGATTGAGTGCTTTGGCCAGTGCTCTAATGTTTACTCGTACATCTTTACCTGAAACGAGATGGCGGAGGAGTTTGAGGTTGATTTTATCTTCAAGTGGATAATTCATACTATATATTGTATTAGGGGATTGTTTTTAAAGATAGTTCCATCTATGTTCAAAAAGTGCAAACGGATTAAATACTTCTTATCCATCTGATTCAACTGTGGACTATGGATGAGCAAACAATCCCATTAATTTCTGATGCGGACCTTCAAGGATTTCAAAAAAAAATTTTAGCTTTTTATCAACAACATAAACGTGACTTACCATGGAGGAAAACAACAGATCCATATCCTATATTGGTCTCAGAATTCATGCTTCAGCAGACGCAGGTATCTCGAGTGATTGAATACTATACACGGTGGATAGATAACTGGCCAACAGTTCAATCACTTGCAAATTCAGCCTATAAAAACGTGTTAACTGCATGGATGGGTCTGGGCTATAATCGACGAGCGATGTATCTTCATAAAACAGCCCAGATCATTGTCCATGAATTTGATGGTGATGTGCTCAAGGCAGTGAAGCAATTTGATAAATTACCTGGAATTGGACCGTATACCTCAAAAGCAGTTCAGATTTTTTCAGCAAATGCTGATATTGCAACCGTTGATACTAACATCCGCCGGATTTTTATTAAGGAATTTCAACTACCTGAATCCATATCTGATAAAGCATTATTCAAAATAGCAGAAAAATGCTTACCCAAAGAAAGAAGTCGAGATTGGCATAATGCATTGATGGATTATGGGGCATTGTATCTTACCAGTAAAAAAACAGGGATTAAACCGAAAACTCAGCAATCCCGTTTTCAGGGTTCAGATCGTCAGATCAGAGGACAAATCCTTCGATTGTTGCTCAAAGAAACACAATCACTTTATCAGATTCAAGATCAACTCGATGTAGACATCAATCGATTATCTATTATTTTAGAAAAAATGAAGAAAGAAAAAACTATTGATAAAAAAAATGATTCTTATCTTTTGCCTGGTCAATAGCTTGATACCAATGCTAATTAATATGCATCGTATGTTCATCAATGATGAAGAATAATACATCTGAAGGTCAATTTGCTTGTCTGTATGATCTTTTTTTCAATCCTGTTCTTCATCACGTGCATGATAGGGTTACCAAGCTTGCAAAAAAATATGATTGCCAAAAAATTATTGATCTTGGTTCAGGAACAGGTCAACAAGCCCGAGTACTCTCGGCTCAGGGTTTTTCAGTAACTGGTGTTGATGCATCCAGTAAAATGATTGTAGTGGCCCAAAAAAAATCGACTTCAGATATTTCTTTTATTCAGGATACCATTCAATCTGTGGATTTCGATGATGATTTTGATGCGGCAAATATCAGTATGGTTCTTCATCCAAATTCAGAGAGATCCATTAATCAAATAATTGAAAAAACTGTTCAATTAGTCAGATCAGATGGCTTGATATTTATCACTGATTATGGCCGAGGAACTGGTTGCGCTGGAAGAGTTGCCAATGGACTTATTCAAATTATTGAATCATTAACTGATCAGAATCATCGAAAAAATTATCTTTCTTTTATGAAAAACCGAGGTCTTAATTTGATTTCAACATATCCGCATCTTAAAATCATTGAACAATGTTCCTATTTTCATGGTGCATTACAAACCAACGTCTACAGAGTCTCAAAGGAATAAGAAATTTGGTTTTAAAATATGATTCTTCTAATGATTTTATCATCACAATGTTTATAAATATATGATATCATAGTTAATAGTGAGAAAATATGGGGGGAATAAAGAAGAGAAAACCATATGCCGTTCTTCTTGCTGGAATCTTTTTTTTAAGTTTAATATTCAGTATTCAACCGTTGGAAGGTAGATCTAATTCAGATACCATTATCGTAGATGATGATGGCACCGCGGATTATGAGACTATTGAACAGGCAATAGAAGCAGCGCAAAATGGTGACAGTATTTTTGTCCGCTCTGGATTATATCAAGAACAAAACATGATCATTGATAAAACATTAACGCTGACTGGTGAAGAAGCAGCAACTACCATTGTGCAGGGTGATGGATCACAAACACTTTGTATCATTCGAGCAAATGAAGTATCCATTTCAAATTTCACATTTACTGGTGGTGGTGGAGAAAACATTGGATCAAATCTTGACATCTCTGCAGATGAGTGTATCATCTCAGATAACATCATCACGAATAATGAGGATGTTGGAATCACGATTCATGATTCCTCCGATGTAATCATCCAAAATAATGTGATTACCTATTGTCCTTTTGCAGGCATTAGAAACTATGGAAATACGGATTCTAACACCATAAAAAACAATCAAATCGATGAGTGCATCAATGGGATTTTAGTGACTGATTCGACAGATCAACTCATTGAATATAATGTGGTTTCAAATTGTTCGAAGGGAATCTATCTTGAAGAATGCCGTGGAAACAATGTTGAATATAATCAGCTCCATGATAATGAGCAGGGCATGTTTGTTACCTATGCAGCGGAAAATATCATTACTAAAAATAATTTTATTTCAAATAGAGAACATGCGAAATTTAATACATGGCTTTCACCAACTGGATTGCAACTGAGTGAATGGGATGCAAATTACTGGGATGATTCAATTAGCTCTCTTCCGAAATGGATTCCAGGGGTGCTTTTTATTCGTACGTATAATCCAATTGGTATTTTTTTACCCTGGGGAAGTGTTGATTGGCATCCAGCTCAAGAACCATATTAGCTTGATGTTGGTGACTTGATATGATAAAGAAATGCTCAATCCTTGTCGTTATCATCCTTTTATTTTCTTCCTTGTTCGTTTCAAATCTTTCTGTTAATGCTTCTCATTCAACAATTATTTATGTTGATGATGATAACATCAGTGGTCCTTGGGCTGGCTCAATTGAGCATCCTTTTCAGTTTATTCAGGATGGGATTGATGCAGCAAACAATACTGATACGATTATGGTTTCTGAAGGATTGTATCAAGAAACTATTATGATTGATAAGCAAGTAACATTGCTTGGTTCTGGTTGGAATTCAACTATTATCGATGGCTTGCAACAAGATTCAACAGTGACAATAAATCAAGATCATTGCACGGTCAAAGATTTCCAAATTATCAATTGTTCGTTAGAACCAATTGATTTTACTCATAGTTTACTGTTGATTCATTCAGATGATAATACTATAGAAAATAACCTTTTTGTAATGGATGAATCTGACGATTTCTTTTCTATTGCGGCTCTTCAAATTGATCAGAGAAATAACAATCATATCTCTCATAATACGTTTACCTGTAATGAGTTTGGTTCAGAATTTAACATATCACGAAATCATGCGATTTATCTAAATGGATTCTGTGGGGATACTGTGTTTGAAGAAAACCAGATTATTGGATTTTATACTGCGTTTTCGGACTCAATTGATACTGAGAACGTGGTGTTTAAGAATAATCGGATTACTAAGAATCTTTTTGGCTTGAGAATCTATGGATCTTCCTCTTTGATTACCAAAAATAATATTTCTTCTAATAGGGCAGATGCCATCATTGTTCATAGAGGATCAGATCATTCAATTAGTGATAATCAGATTCAAGATAATGGTTACAATGAAGGATCTGCAGCAGGCTCTGGAATTATGCTGTATCGAAGTTCCGGTGGAACTAGAATTCAAGGTAATAATTTGATTCATAATGCTGGACCAGGTGTGTATGATTATATGAGTTTTGATAATGTAATCTCGGAGAATAATTTTGTAAACAATGGCTGGAATTATGATTGGGTTGAGAAACCAAATGCGTTTTTTTACACAGATGTTGTTGATGTGTTAAGAACCAATAATTGGAATGGAAATTATTGGGAACCCTCTTCAACAAATGGTTGGCAACCGATTCCTTCGGAACTTCGATTGTTTGCCTATTTTGATTCCGTTTGTTCTGTAAAATGGTTTGCATTTGACAAAACTCCAGTTGATGAAGCATATGACATTGATGGGTAAGGAATTAATAAAAGAATAAGATGGATCTTAGTATTTTTTAAGTTCACTTTGCTGTGTTTAAAAAATAGACGAATCAACTATTTTTTGTTTGCAGTTGATTCTTTAATTGCTTGATTTTATCTCGAATGAAAATTGCTTTTTCAAACTCTAAATCATCTGCTGCTTGCTGCATTTCTTTTTCAAGATCCATAATGACATCAGGAATATCAGAAGATGGGATGTGTTTTGTATCCTTGATTTCAACGGTTTTTTCAGGAATTGGTTTCTGAATGGTTTGCGGCGTAATATTATGTTTCAGGTTAAACGCGATTTGTTTATTTCTTCGTCGCATGGTTTCATCAAGTGCTTTCTGCATGGAATCAGTCATTTTATCTGCATAAAGTACGACTTTTGCATCAACATTTCGAGCAGCCCGGCCGATGATCTGAATCAAACTTCGATGATCACGTAAAAATCCTTCTTTATCTGCATCAAGGATGGCAATGAATCCAACTTCAGGGATATCAATGCCCTCTCGTAATAAATTAATACCGACCAAGACATCGAATTCACCAAGCCGGAGTTGCCTGAGGATTTCACCTCGTTCAATGGTATCAATTTCAGCGTGTAAATACCTGGTTTTAATGCCCTGTTCTGCTAAATAATTCGATAGTTCCTCAGCCAAACGTTTCGTAAGTGTAGTAACAAGAATACGATGACCACTATCGATTGTTTGATGAATCTGTTTGATTAAATCAGGGATTTGCCCCTCAATCGGTTTTACTTCAACAATTGGATCGACTAGGCCAGTTGGTCGAATGATTTGTTCAACGATTTGATCAGAAACATTTTGTTCATAATCGCCAGGTGTTGCTGAAACAAAAATGGTGTCATGCATGTATTCAGTGAATTCATCAAAGGTTAACGGCCTGTTATCAAATGCACTTGGAAGTCGAAAGCCATACTCAATCAATGATTTCTTCCGACTGTAATCCCCTCGGTGCATACCATGGATTTGTGGAATGGTTCGATGACTTTCATCAATAAAAAGAAGGAAATCATCTGGAAAATAATCAAGTAAACAATGTGGTTTTTCTCCTGCTTTACGGTTATCAAAATGCCGGGAATAATTTTCAATACCTTTACAAAAACCAGTTTCCTCAATCATTTCAAGATCATACAACGTTCGCTGTTTCAACCGATGTTGTTCAATAAGGCCTAGTTCTGGTAAGCGTTGTTTTAGTTCTTCTTTAATTGATTCCACTGCGGTTTTTTGTTTATGTTCAGGAATCACAAAATGTTTTGCTGGATACAAATAAAAATAATCATATTGCTCAACTACATCACCAGTAATCTTATCAATCTCTCGGATGCGATCGATTTCATCACCAAATAATTCAAACCGAATAATATTTTCATAATATCCTGGGATCACATCCACCACGTCTCCTTTCACTCGGAAGCGGCCTTGCTGCAGTTCAAAATCGTTTCGATCATATTGCATGGATACCAGTTTATCAAGAATATCACTTCGAGAAATATGCATGTTTTGTTCAAATTCAAAACCAAGTTGTTCAAAATCAGCAGGATCACCCACACTATAAATCGCAGAAACAGAAGCAACAACAATCACATCTTTTCGAGATAACAATGATGCAGTAGCAGAGAGCCTCATCTGTTCAATCTTTGGGTTAACGTCAGCATCCTTTTCAATATACAAATCTCGTTCTGGAATATATGATTCTGGTTGATAATAATCATAATAGGAAACAAAATATTCAACTCGGTTATCTGGAAACAATGATTTGAATTCATTATATAATTGCCCTGCAAGCGTTTTATTATGCGCAATCACTAGTGTTGGTCGTTGCACTTGTTCAATAACATGAGCCATGGAAAACGTTTTCCCACTACCCGTGACTCCAAGGAGTGTTTGTTTGTCAAACCCTTTATTTATTCCTTTTACTAATTGTTGTATTGCTTTGGGTTGTGATCCTTTTGGTTCGTAAGAAGTATGAAGTTTGAATGGCTTCATGGTTTTCATGAAATCACCTTTTTCTTTCGCAGTAACCGGTTATATTTAATGGCAAATCGGTGTGCTTCATCCCTGATTTGTTGAATGTATTGTAAGGCAATATCATCTTTTTTTAAGAGTAATGGTCTAATTCTTCCGGGAATATAAAGTTCTTCAATTCGTTTTGCAATAGATATAACTGGTGTGGTCACACCAATATCTTCAAGGATGGATAATGCACTATTCAGTTGTCCTCGTCCGCCATCTATAATGATAAGATTTGGAAATGATTGATTTTCTTTCAAAAGCCGAGTGTATCGTCTGCGGACGACTTCACCGATTGCTTTGAAATCATCAATTCCTTCAACGGTTCGAATGCGAAATCGACGGTAATTACTCTTATCTGGTCGTCCATTACGAAATTGTACCATTGATCCAACCGTGCTTGTTCCAGAAAGATGAGAAATGTCAAAACATTCGATGACCACTGGTTTTTCATGCAGACGCAGACGTTGTTGTAATACTGCGATTTTTTTGGTATTTGCAAAAAACGTGATATCAATATTTTTTTTCACTAATCGGAGTAATTGTTTTTTTTCACCACGCTTTGGCACCGTGACTCGAACTTTTCCTTCTTTTTTATGGGATAGAAAATCTTTCAGACTTTCATCTAAAGTTTCAGGAACAATCAGTTCTTTAGGAATAGGATGATCACTATAATATTGCGTGATGAACTCTTCTAAAAAACTATTATGATAAGAGAACACGAAATCGTTTTTATTAGAAAGTGTTCCTTTGTACACATTAAAAAGCATTAAGTACACGTTGTCATCTACGATTTTATAATTGATAATGTCTTCATTGTATCGTTTTTGTCGTTGCATGTTCTGCCGTTCTTTTAAGTGTTCAAGAGCGGTTAATTGATTTCTTTTTCGAAGAGCGTGTTCATATTGCTGCTGTTTTGAAAACTGGTTCATATCACGCATGATTTCTTCTGTTGCTTGTTTGATATTTCCTTTTAAAATCTGTTTCACGATTTCAATTTGATTATTGTATTCTTCAGCAGATATTTCTCCGATACAGGGTGCATCACATAAATGAATATGATAGCGAAGGCAGGGTTTTTTCGGCATCCGCCGACAAGTGCGCAAATGAAATGTTTTTTTCAAAAATTGTAAGATGTAATCTCGATCAGCAGCTGATACAAATGGTCCAAAATATTGTCCCTTCCCAGATTTCCTTCGAGCAATCACCGCTCTGGGAAATGGTTCATCAGTGATACGAATAAATGAATAACTTTTGGAATCCTTCAGATTAATATTGTATTTTGGTTGATGTTTTTTAATAAGTGTATTTTCCAATAAAAACGCTTCAACTTCATTGTCCGTAACAATAAAATCAACACGATGAATTTGTTTCACAAGTTGCTTTGTTTTTGGATCAAGACGAGATGGTTTCTGATAACTCTTCACTCTTTTTTGAAGGTTTTTTGCTTTTCCAACATAAAGTATATTATCTTGTTTGTTATGGAATACATAACATCCTGGTTTTTTGGGAAGATGAATTATGCTAAACATTGTTTCCTTGTTTTTGGTAAAACATGTTTTAATTCTTTACCGGTGTAACTTTTTTTATTCTGAGCTATTTGTTCAGGTGAACCTGCTGCAACAATACGGCCACCATTTTCTCCTCCTTCAGGACCAAGATCGATGATATGATCAGCGTTTTTAATCACTTCAAGATTGTGTTCAATGACGACCACGGTGTTTCCCTTATCTACCAGTGTATTGAGCACACTGATGAGTTTTTTGACATCGTGAAAATGAAGACCGGTGGTTGGTTCATCAAGAAGATACAAGGTATTTCCTCTGTTTTGTTTCGACAGCTCCCGAGTCAATTTGATTCGTTGGGCTTCCCCGCCAGAAAGAGTCGTAGAGCTTTGTCCGAGAGTAATATAGCCCAGTCCAACATCTGAAAGGGTTTGCAGTTTCCGTTTAATACTGGGAATGTTTGTAAAGAAATCAAGTGCTTCTTCTACCGTCATATCCAGGACATCAGCGATATTTTTGTGTTTATATGTTACCTCCAATGTTTCTTTGTTGTATCGTTTTCCTTTGCATTCCTCGCATTCAACATAGACATCTGGGAGAAAATTCATTTCGATTTTAAGCAGGCCATCTCCCCTGCAGGCTTCACAACGACCTCCTTTCACATTAAAGGAGAACCTTCCGGGTTTGTATCCCCGTTTTTTTGCTTCTGGTGTTTGTGCAAAAAGTGCTCTGATTTTATCAAAGACCTTAGTATAGGTAGCTGGATTACTCCGTGGTGTTTTTCCTATAGGGCTTTGATCGATGACGACTACATTTCGAAGTCGTTCATCACTCATAATCGTATCATGTTTGCCAGGGTTCACCCGTGCATTATGCAGTTGTTTCCGCAGCCCATTATATAAAATATCATAGATGAGAGTTGATTTTCCACTTCCTGAGACCCCTGTTATTAGCGTCAAGGTAGATAAGGGAATGTCAACATCGATGTTTTTAAGATTATGTTCCTGGCAGCCGAGGACATGAATGTATTTGTTTGCATTTCTTCGTTTTGTTGGTATATCAATGCAGAGTTCTCCAGAGAGATATTTGCCGGTGAGTGATCGTGGATGTTGTTCGATTTCAGTTGGTGTTCCCTCTGCAACGAGTTTTCCACCATGAACTCCAGCTCCAGGCCCCATGTCAATCACATGATCCGCACTGCGGATGGTTTCTTCATCATGTTCTACTACAATGAGCGTATTTCCTAAATCTCTAAGGTTATGCAGAGTGTCAATGAGTTTTTTGTTATCTCGTTGATGAAGCCCAATTGATGGTTCATCGAGGATGTAGATAACTCCCATCAGATTTGATCCGATCTGGGTGGCAAGCCGAATGCGTTGAGCTTCTCCACCGGAAAGGGTACCAGCGCTACGAGACAGGGTTAAATAGTTCAATCCAACGCGGTCAAGGAAATCCAGTCGTTCTCGTATTTCTTTCAGGATTTGCCAGGCAATTTCCCGTTTTTTATCAGGAAGAACTAATGTTTTGAAGAATGTTATTTCATCACTGATACTCAGATCTGTCACTTCTGCGATGGATTTATTGTTGATTTTCACCGCAAGAGCCTTGGGATTTAATCGTTTTCCATCACAACTTGGGCAGGGGTAGACTCGCATGAATTTTTCTAGATCTCTTCTTCGATAATCTGATTCGGTTTGTTTGTATAATCGATCTGATTGAGGGATTAATCCCTCCCATTGTCTGGTTCCTGACCAGCGTGTTTTTCCTCGACGCATGGAAAGATTGAAGTTAATGCGATCTGATGAGCCATACATCAAAGCATCATATTGCTGATCGGTGAGATCATTGAGAGGGGTGAATATATCAAAACCAAAATGGTGAGCTACGGCTCCCAGGTATTTAATACGCCATCGATCTCTGACTCCTTTATAGAGTTTGATAGCACCATCCGCGATTGATTTTGTTTTATCTGGGATGATAAGGTCGGGGTCAAATTCCATATTGATACCTAGTCCATGGCAGGTTTCACAGGCACCAAAGGGACTGTTAAAGGAAAACATTCGTGGTTGCAGTTCTTCAAAGGCCAGACCACAGACGGGACAAGCCATTTTTGATGAAAACAACTGTTCATTTTTTTCTTTGTCAAGGACCATGAGGAGTCCATTTGTTTTTTCTAGTGTTTGTTCACAGGCTTCAGTGAGCCGTGACAGATCATCCTGAGGGTTTAACCGGTCGATGACGATTTCGATGTCATGTTTTTTGTATCGTTCTAAGGTGATGGTTTCATCAGTTCGATAGATTGCTTTATCCACTCGGACGCGCAGATATCCTTCTTTAAAGAGATCTTTGATGAGTTGTTCATAGGTTCCTTTTTTTTGCCGAATGATTGGTGCAAGAATGGTGATCATATCGGTGTATTCTTTGGCAATGGTTTCAGCGATTTGCTCCGGTGTTTGTGATTCGATTTTTTTATGATGAACTGGGCAGTGTGGTGTTCCTACTCGAGCGAAAAGCAGGCGGAGGTAATCATAGATTTCTGTGATGGTACCTACAGTACTTCTTGGGTTTTTGCTCGTGGTTTTTTGTTCGATACTGATTGCTGGTGAGAGTCCTTCGATGAAATCAACATCTGGTTTGCTCATCAATCCAAGAAATTGTCTTGCATATGATGAAAGGGATTCAACATATCGTCGTTGACCCTCTGCATAGATGGTGTCAAAAGCTAGTGTTGATTTTCCACTTCCAGAGAGACCGGTTATGACTATAAACTGATCTCTAGGGATTTTTACAGTAATGTTTTTAAGGTTGTGTTCTCTGGCTCCTTTGATAAGAATATCTTTCACAGTAGTCCCCCATTATTTTGATAACCATGGTCAAATAAAGGATTTGGAGGTTTTTTGAGATGAACAAGGTATATTCAAATGTTTTCATTAAAAATGAGGGTGATGGTTGATGAAAGTATTCATCCTCCATTAATCTCAACATACGGATTATGCTTTATTCATCATGTGTACAGGTCCAAAGGCCTAGGTTGTTTTCAATTGCGGTTTGTTGCATGTCTACATATTCTGTTTCATGGCTGCAGTCGCCTTCGGTGTATGCTCGGGCATAACCATTCTCTAGAAGAAGGATGTTTACATCGGTTCCATTTGGTAAATAAACATAGGCTAACCATCGATCGTAGACATCTTTGAAACCTGATGTTTGATCAAATTCAATGCTAACATGTTTTTGATCGATGAGATTTTCAATATAGCTTGTTGCTTTGTTTCCATAAAAAGCAAGACAGCTACGATTTGTGATGTTATCATATTCATTTGCTTGATTGGCATCAGCTGTTTTTTCTGGGCAATCGATACCAAGAAAACGAATGGTTGAGATGCTCTCATTGGGAAGGATGACATTGATGGTGTCTCCATCGATGACACGTGTCACAAAAACAGTGTATTGATGATTATATTGTGGTGTCCATTCCTGTTGTTGTTCACAGCCAGCTAAGAAAAGAACAGCAATTAGGAGTGTAACCATTGCAATATAAGAGAGTTTTCTTTTTTTCTTTATATATTTCTTCATTTTTCTTCCTGTTGTTTCCAATTATGTTTCGATGTAATTAACTGTTTCTTTGTGTGATTTAATGATGAGATTGTTTTTAATGCTTGCTTTGTTTTGAAAAAAATGGCAAGAGTTTTTATAATGCTATGTTCATGTATTTCAGGTTAGCACAGTTGGAGGGAAGATGTTGAGGGAAGAATATCATAATTGTTGGGACTTTCATCAGTGTCCTGAAGAAAAACGGAAGGATTGCTATGTGTATAATGCAGGTTTGGGAAAAACCTGTTGGCAGTTTGTTGGATATACTCATCTTGTTGAATATGCCCTTGATACATATGAATCCTGTGAGAATTGTCCATGGAAGGAGTACTGTATTGATCAGAAAAT
>CAZVKY010000018.1:0-26640 GCA_964627915.1 uncultured Thermoplasmatales archaeon | reverse complement strand
AGAGTAAAACAAGAAAATGAAAAAAATGCTATCCTTGATAACACGTCTGAAATAATTGCCTATCATGACAAGGATCATAATATCATCTGGGCAAACGAAGCATTTCAACAGCAAACCGGCTTTAAACTTGAGGAGTTAAAAGGGAAAAAATGCTACCATGCCTGGGGAATAGATCACGCCTGTAAACAATGCCCAATCACAATGGCGTTAAAAACAGGGAAATCTAAACAAGGAATAATGTCACCCGGGAAACGTGAAAGTTGGCCATCTGATTTTAAAACCTGGTTAATCAAGGCCGATCCTGTTCTCGATCAAGATGGAAATGTCATCGGAGCTATTGAATTATCCTATGATATCACCGATCAACAAAAAGCAGAAGAAGAAATAAAAAGAACAAAAGAACGACTTGAAAAACTGGTAAATAACACTCATGAACTTATTTTTTCGGTTGATAAAAACTACAAGATTACTCTTTGGAACCGATCTGCTGAGAATATAACAGGTTTAAAAACAACAAATATGCTGGGAAAAGACATCCGCAAAAGTACTAATTTTGAAAACACTAAAATCATTAACAAATTTCTTACAAATCAATTTGAAGGAAAAATATCAACAATTAACAAAATCGAAATTAATACGCTGTTTGGATCAAAAAGAACATTCAGCGTCTCACCCTCAATTATTAAAGATAAACAAAACAAGATAACTGATGTCGTCTTTATCTGCAAGGATATTACGCTCACCGATGCCAGGTATGGTCAACTGGTTTCTGGGCAGAGCTATCTTATAAAAGATCCGGGGTTAACATCAACACTGAATCTTTTCAATATGGTCGTTGGTAAAAACAAAAAAGGAGTGTTCATCACCCGGTCGCAATACGAAGACGTTATCAAACAGTTAGATACAAGTCAAGCAACCCTTGCTATTCTTTCTTCTACCCCTATCCCTCAAGTCAAAACCATTGCAGATCTTAACGCTCTAAAAACATATATAAAAAATATGGTGAAAAAAAACAAAGACAGCATTATTTGCATAACCCGATTAGATTATCTTTATACGTTATTTGGTTTTGAACCCATGCTTACCATACTTTATGAAATCAATGACATTATCAGAAAAAACCAGGCTATCCTTCTGTTGCAAATAAACAATGAATTACTAAACGAAAAAGAATTTGAGTTGCTCAGGGAAGAATACCGATCATTGCCATCAAAAGATATAAAAAAAATATATCTTGATGATAACTTAATCGAACTTTTAACCTATATTTATGAACAAAATCAATCAAATCTCAAGGTCTATCAAAAAAACATCTGCAGTCAGTTATCCATCTCAAAAGTCACTGCACAAAAAAGAATTGATGATCTCATCGATAAAGAACTCGTATTTTCAAAAAAGCAGGGAAGAATAAAAAACCTTCACATTACCGAGAAAGGAAAAGAATTTCTAAAGAAACAAAGCTAAGAGAATAACCTAAATCTTAATGCAAAAATGAGTTTTCAAGAGCATCCTGGTAAAAGTTTATATATTCTAGTAATAATAAGAATAATCAAGGGGACAAAAAGATGAAAAAAATTATCGTTCTTTCAACATTGATATTATTTTTAATTAGTATGATTGGTGTAGGACTGGTTGTACCAAATGAATCAGAAAATCATTCATCAATTACGGTATCATTTGATACTGAGAATCCAATAATTCAAACCAATGAAAGATTTAGTATTGTTTCAAATATAGAATCAAATACGTTTCTTTTGACCCCGGGCAATCCAAAACTACCAAAAATAAGCAGAACAATAACGCTTCCCTTTAAATCAACCATCAGCTCAATGAAGATTACACAAAAGGATTTGCCGGAAACAATCATGTTAGAAAAAAAGATACAACCAAATCCTGTTCCTCAACCAACCTCACACCAACAACCCGCAGAATTAATCCTTAATGAAGAAGTGTATAGTTCCTCAACCCTTTATCCAAAAAACAATATCGAGTATGTTCTCTCCACAGGTTTACAAAACGGTAAACATGTTTCATTTCTTACCATTAACTGGCATCCTATTCAATATAATCCTATTGAAAATTTCTTACAATACAACACAAACATTTCCATCAATATCAGCTATTCTCCACCGATAGAAAGAATCTCTTTTCCTGATACATACGATTTAGTCATTATCGCGCCAACTACCTTCTCCGAAGAACTAATTCCATTAATGACTCATAAAACAACACATGGCGTTGAAACTTTATTTAAATCAACTGAAGAAATCTATCAACAATACACTGGACGAGATAAACCAGAACAAATCAAATATTTTATTAAAGATGCTGTCGAATCATATGGGATTGATTCAGTGCTTCTCATTGGAAACATCGATCTCATGCCTATGAGACGAGCAGCAATAAGAGTATATCATGATGATGATATTTTAACCGATCTATACTATGCAGATATCTTTGATAACCAAGGAGATTTTTCCAGTTGGGACAGTAATAATAATGATAAATTCAGTGAATACAACTGGGATGATGGATTACTAGATGAAGTTGATCTCTATCCAGATATCTACGTCGGTCGATTACCCTGTAAAAACAGCAAAGAAGTAAAAACCATGGTAGACAAAATCATAACCTATGAAAACACCGCATCTCAAGAATCATGGTACCATCGACTGCTACTCATGGCAGGAGATACCTTTCCCAATCACGGTGTAATCGAAGGAGAACTGGTAACAAGCAATATCGCAGATGAAATGACAAATTATGGTTTCGAAGCAATAACCCTTTGGACCTCACAAAACACCTTTGATCCCATAAATATTAACAGGGAATTAAACAAGGGTGCTGGTTTTGTCAGTTATTCTGGACATGGTTATGAACAGGGATTTGGAACCTCACCACCAAATGTTGAAGAGCGAATAGAGTATTTTTCACCCTACTTAGTTGGCGTGTTCAACAAGGACAAACTGCCAGTTGTTTTCTTTGATGCTTGTTCCACTACAAAACTTGATTTCACTGTCGAAGAACTTCATGACTGGTATCCAACGCCCATGGTCAAAATCTTAACCTGGCTGGAGGGGGAAAGTTATGAAATGGATAATTATTATCCCTGTGTATCTTGGCAAATAGTGAAAAAGATAAATGGTGGAGCCATTGCCTCAATTGGTTCAACGCGAGTAGCTTTTACTGGTGTAGATGAAGACGGGGCACATTGGGGTGCTGGGTTTTTAAATACTCATTTTTTTGATGCATACCAACCCGGAAAATCTCTTGCCTCTTTATTTACCTCAGCACAAACTGATTACCTTAACACTGTTGGAAAAGAATGTATCACTCTTGAAGAATTTACTCTTATCGGCGACCCAAGTCTTCAACTTGGCGGATACCAATAAAATTTTTATTATTTTTTTCATATGATCATAAGAAATAGTTATCAACACCCTTCTCATTACACAATCAATTGTGTAAGAAATGAGTGGTGTTTGTGATGGGTAGACGGAAAGATAAAACAAAAACATATGAACAACTTCAACCAGAGGAATTACATGCTCATGTCCGAAAAAACATAAGCATCCCAAAATATATGGATGCTTTTCTTTACAAACAAAATATTAGTCTCTCAAAACTTGTGCAAAGCGCAATCAATCAACGCATGGAAGAACAACAAAAAGAATTCCTTAAAAAAGATGTGAAACAAGAATTACAGCAACAATCCATTAAAAAACATCTTTCTCAAAAACAAAGAAAGGACCCACAGTTTACCCATGAGTTACAACGAGCGAAACAAGTTCTTACTAATTATTTCAATGCTTTTGATGCCCAAGACAGAGAAACGACAGAAAAACAAAAACAACAGATGCTGAAAGATTTTCCAGAGATGTATGTAGACATCCTTAAATTCGAACAATGGGAAACAAAACATAGACAATACTATTTTACCATCAGACAACAGTATGATAACGTCGTCGAACGATTAGTGAAAATAAAAAAACAATATCTCTAAAAACGGATAAGAATCATCAAAAAATCTTCAGTAACGCCACTAAATCTTATGATGCATTCTGAGAAAACAACTCAGCCCGTTTCTTTCCATATCGCTTTCTTAGATATGCGACATATTTCTTTGCATGCTTATCCTTTAAATCAAATTCTTTTTTGTTGCTACCATCTTTCAAATACGACTTATCCATAGGTTTCACATCATCATTTTTCCCAAACAATCTATAAAAAACTGTGTTGAAAAAATAGCGAAATGACCGTTTTACATCCGCTGTGAACCTAAACAATGGCAAAACTATTACATAAGAAAAACACCTGCATAATTTCATGAAGAAACCAAAAACGGTAATGAGCATCGGAGGGTCAGATCCGTCTGGTGGTGCAGGGATACAAACCGATTTAAAAGCATTCAATCTCCTCGACCTGCATGGCACTACAACAATAACCAGCATCACCGTTCAAAACACCCAACGAGTTAGCAGGGTCCAACCACTCTCAATAGAAATCATCGAAGAACAAATAGATGCACTCATGAACGATTTTCATATACAAACCGTCAAAACAGGACTTCTTTGTAACAATGACATCACTACGCTGATTGCAAAAAAAACAAAAGAATACAACTGGAAACTCATTGTTGATCCCGTGCTTGGTGCAACAACCGGTGATCAATTAGCAGATGCAAAGGAAATCACCATGTTACAAGCAAGATTAATTCCTCAATCGTTTTTAATCACCCCAAATCTTCACGAAGCAGAAACATTAACAAACATATCAATCAAGTCTATTGGAGATATGAAAGAAGCAGCATTACACTTAAAGGAAATGGGGGCGACACATGTGCTCATCAAAGGAGGCCATCTACAAACAAAACAAGCCAAGGACCTCCTCTATGATGGAAAACAATACCATCTGTACTCCCTTCCATTTATCCCCCAAAAAAAAGCACATGGATCAGGATGCACTCTTTCAGCGTTAATCACCGGCTATATTGCACTAGGAAAAAACATTGCTGATGCGGTGAACCACAGTAAACATCTTCTCTGGCAGATGATCCAAGAAGGATTCTTCCCAGGGAAAGGAGTGGATATCCTTAACACCTTACCCTCAATCCTACAACATAGATCAACACCACAGCCATCACCATCTCATTTCAATGTTTGGCAAAAGCTGCAACAATCAATAAACCCCATTTGCAAACATCTCCCACGATCCTTTGTTCCCGAAGTAGGGATAAACATTGGTTATGCTCTCCCAAATGCTACTACCGCTGATGAAATCTGTGCACTCAATGGAAGAATCATCAAAAAGAAAGATAGTATACAACAATGCGGCCAACTCTGCTACGGAGGATCAAAACACATCGCATCCATCATTTTAGCTGCAATGAATCATCAACCAACTCTTAGATCTGCGATGAACATTCGATACACCAAAGAAAATCTTTCCTACTGTGAACAAACAAATCTAACACTTGCATCATTTCATCGGACTGATCAACCAGAAACAATTGATTCAACTATGGAATGGGGGACAACACAGGCAATAAAAAATCATTCTAACATACCTCCGGATCTTATTTATGACCTTGGTTCAACTGGGAAAGAACCAATGATTAGAATCATTGCTAACAATCCAAAACAACTCCTAGAAAAACTGAGAAGTATCATTCAAAAAACAAAGTAATGAACCCTCTTTTCAATCTTCAGATCAACAGGGGCGAAAGGTTTATTAACAGAATAGATAATCGGAGAAAACAAGGAATATACCAACGATAAACCAGGGAGGTATAAAGACATGACAGAAAATGAAACAGCGGATGAAAACACGATATTTGTAGGAAACAAACCACCAATGAGCTATGTTCTTGCAGTTGTGACTCAATTCAATGGCGGATCAAACAGTGTAATGATCAAAGCAAGAGGACGAGCAATCAGCAGAGCCGTTGATACTGCAGAAATCACCCGAAACAGATTCGTGAAAGAAGCAAATATAGAAGATATCAACATTGGAACAGAAAGCATGACAAACGAAGAAGGAAGAACTTCAAATGTCTCCTCTATAGAAATCACCTTGTCAACAAAAGAATAACAGTACAGATATCTAGTAAAAAACACAAGTTGATTTTTTTATTCCTTTCTTTTTACATAGTTTATTTGAAAATACGCTCCATTATTCGATCTATCACCACATCAACAACCTCTTTACAAAGCCGTTTTTTGATAACCTTTGAGGCATAATCCCTCAATCCACAATAAATCTTAGAGAAAGCACTATCATCCACTGTTATCTGAATGAATTCCTCATCAGCATTTCCATCTTCATCTGTTACACGGCATTTAACTTTATAGGTTCCAGAAAACCAAAAAGTATGTGATGGATTTGCCCCATTGCTTTTACTGTTCTTTTTGATAACTGCATCCTCAAAAACCCATTCATATGAGAGCTTATCACTATCAATATCTCTCACATTACTAGAAAACTGAACCTCTAACGGCGCCTTACCAGTTTCATGATCTGCAGTGATACTCAATTGCGGAGGATATTGATCGATAACGGTAACCCAAAGTGAATCAGTGGACAACTGGTCTTCATCATCTATCATGTGCAACCACACATGATAACTTCCCACATCCTCAAAAACATGAGTGGGATTCTGTTTTGTTGAGGTTGATCCATCTCCGAAATCCCATTGAAAGCTAATGGTTCCTCCATCAGGATCATATCCCTCCGCTGTAAACTGAATTTTCAAAGGAGATGATCCACATGTATTATCTGCAGATATGGAACCAATTGGGTTCTGAAAATCGAGGACATGTATTTCACAAGTATCTGTAACAAAATCGCCTGAACTATTCCAAACTTTCACGGTCACTAAAAATCTACCAGCCCAGTGATAGATGTGGCTTGTGTTTTGTTCTTTGGAAACATTTCCATCTCCAAAATCCCATTCAAATTTACTCACATCAGACTTAGTATTTACAACGTCGCAATGAAAAGTAACATTCAAGGGTGTTTTTCCACATTGACTTGTTGCAGAAGCTTGCACAAAGAAGATTGATTCTTTCTTCTTTGGATCCGAATAAAACGATATGCAGATACCTGCCGTTATCAAAATGACAACTACCAAAATTACTATAAATTTTAGTTCCATCTTTCGCTCCTCCCAACACTCAATGTTATAAATATATAAACATCATTTAAATATTTTGAAATATCAAAAGATCCTCCAAAAAAAATTATCAGTTTTCAAAAAACAACGATTTTCCGCACGTTATCTATCAAAATAATTGAATAAATCAGTATTTTAAAAAATATGAGTATAGTCTGAACAATGCAAATATCGCTATCGCAACGTATATCATTTTTAAAAAATGCCGAAACCATTTTAATGAAACAGAACATTACCAGAAAATGTTGATTTTATATGGCCAATTATATCATTGTGACTGGTGGGGTTGTATCTGGACTAGGAAAAGGAATAACCACTGCATCTCTTGGAAAAATCTTGCAGCTCCATGGATACAATGTCACCGCGATGAAAATAGATCCCTACATCAACTGTGATGCCGGAACGCTCAGACCCACAGAACATGGAGAAGTATGGGTAACAGAGGATGGAGGAGAAATCGATCAAGATCTTGGCCATTATGAACGATTCCTTGATATCAACATTCCAAAACATCATAACATCACCAGTGGACAAGTCTATGGCGCCGTCATTGGCAAGGAACGAAAAGGAGAATATCTTGGAAAAACCGTTCAACCAATCCCACATGTCACCGATGAAATCAAACAACGTATTCGACGTCCCGCAAAAGGAGGGAAATTTGATTTTATCCTTGTTGAAATCGGTGGAACCGTTGGTGACTATGAAAATGTGTTATTCTTAGAAGCCGCTCGACAGATGAAACTAGAAGGAGACAAAGTTCTTTTTGTTCATGTAACCTATGTTCCCGTGCTTGATGCACTGGGAGAAGCAAAAACAAAACCAACACAGCATTCCGTAAAACTCCTCCGAGAAATAGGGATTCAACCTGATTTTATCGTGGCACGAGCAGATGATGTTTTAGATGATGTGCGAAGAGAAAAAATCGCATTGTTTTGTAATATTCATGAGGAAGACGTGATCTCTGATTCGAATATTGATCATGTTTATGCGGTTCCCCTTCTTTTTGAAGAACAATCATTATGTAAAAAAATACTGAGAAAACTCCGTCTTCGAAAAGATGCTGAAGACCTTAAACCATGGCAGACGTTTATCAACAATGTTCGGAATTTAGATGAAACCATCACCATTGGAATAGTAGGGAAATATTTTGATATTGGAACATCTCAACTCTCTGATTCATATATCTCAGTTATCGAAGCAGTGAAACATGCATCATGGGCCAATAATGTCAAACCAAATATTCATTGGATTGATTCAAAAGAATACGAAGATGATCCTGAGAAAATAAATACTATTCAACAAACTGATGGCATCATTGTTCCAGGAGGATTTGGTCTCTCTGGAATACAAGGAAAAATCGATACCATCACTTATACCCGGGAACATGATATCCCCTACCTTGGCCTGTGTCTGGGGATGCAGCTTGCCGTTGTTGAATATGCACAAAACGTCTGTAACCTTGCTGGTGCTCATTCAAAAGAAGTCATCAAAGAAACCAAATATCCTGTTATTGATTTCATCCCTGAACAAGTAAATATTCTTCAAGAATCTCGTTATGGGGCAACAATGAGATTAGGATCATATCCTGCGGTGTTAAAAGAAGGAACAAAAGTATATAGGCTCTATGGAAAAGACAACGTAGAAGAACGTCATCGTCATCGATACGAGGTCAACCCTGATTTTGTCAAAACCCTTGAAGAAGGAGGTCTTGTCTTTTCAGGTCATTCACCAGATGGTGTTCTCATGGAATTCTTAGAATTACCAGATCATCCATTTTTTATTGCTACCCAAGCCCATCCCGAGTTTAAATCAAGACCATTAAAACCGGCTCCATTGTTTGATGGTTTTATCAAAGCAGCCATTAAAAAAAAACGAAATAACTACAAAAAAATGGTTAAACAGATAGCATAAACCACCAAAAAAATTTGGGTTTTATTTTAACAGAAACCGTTTCTCACTATCAATATCCATAAAATAATCAGCTGCTTCAATCAATCGATGAGAGGTTGATTTACCAAAAGCGACAACTTCAGCCCGGCAGCCCAGGCTTTTTGCATGTTCCAATAAATCAGTGAAATCACCATCTCCGCTGACTAACACAATCACATCAAGTTTAGGTGCAAGTCGCATCACATCCATCGCGATACCAACATCCCAATCACCTTTTTTTGATCCATCATAAAACACCTGAATGTCTTTTGCTTTCACTTCAAAACCCATACGCTCCAAGGCATCATAAAACTGAGTTTCATCTTTCACATCGGCTTTAATCACATAGGCAATAGCACGAATAAGTTTTCTTTTGGAAATAACCTCCTGCAACAATGATTTAAAATCCACCTTTTTTTTATATAGATTGCGCGCTGAATAATACATGTTTTGAACATCAACAAAAACACCAATCCGCTGATGCTTATGAATAGCAGGAATCATACCATCCAAAACACATATCTCATTAAAATAGCCTTGGACTTATGCACCAACATAGCTTAAATAAAAAAAGAAAACCTAGGAGGTTTCTTTCTTCTTTTTCTTTTTTACCGGTGGCAGAGGTGGTTGATCGATCTTTAATCGTAATTGACAACGCAAACAACGCTCAGCCTCACTTACTGCTTCATCATCATTCATACATTCTTCAACCTGGCAGAACCCTGGAACACGATCACATACCGGTTTCTTTCTAAGTTCAACTCGTTTTCGATCAGCAAAACCCTCCTCACGCCCAAGATAAGAAGAAGGTTCATCATGATCGGTTAACTGTTGCTCAATCTCACCAGTTCCACCAAGATATCGATCAATGGAGGAAGCAGCAACCCGGCCCATCTGCACTGCTTCAATCACTGATGCTGGCCCACTAACCAAATCACCGCCAGCATACACGCCTTTCTCACTGGTTTCTAGTGTTTTCTCATCAGTCATCACCCGGCCGCGTTTACTCAATTTGACACCAAAATCCTCTGGTACATCAGATTGCTGACCAATCGCCATAATCAAACGATCAAGAGTTAAATTAAACTCACTGCCTTCAATAGGCACTGGACGGCGTCGTCCACTTGCATCTGGTTCTCCCAGTTTCATTTTCACACATTCAACATCAATCTTATCCTTGCCTGGAATAATACGAACGGGATTGACCAAAAAGGAAATCTCAACACCCTCATCAAGAGCATCCTCAATTTCATGTTCATAGGCTGGCATCTCCTCACGAGTGCGACGATACAAAATAGTCACCGAATTGGTCTCTTCCATCCGAAGAGAACTTCTGGCTACATCCACTGCAGCATTTCCACCACCAACCACTGCTACATCACCCAAGATATCAACCGGTTCATTAAAATTAATCTTTTTAAGCGTAGAAATCCCATCAAGCACCCGTGAATCGTTCTCACCAGAAAGACCTATGCTAAATCCTTTTGGTGCTCCCATCGCTAGAAAGATTGCATCAAACCCTTGATCAAACAAGGATTTCGTGGATTCAACAGCACTATTGGTTTTGATGGTAACTCCTATTTCTTCTATATCACTGATTTCTTTTTCTAGAGCCTCAGGTGGAAGACGATAGTCAGGAATCCCTGCCTTCAGCATACCTCCCGGTTTGGGTAATGCTTCAAAAACAGTGACTGTATGGCCCTGTAATCTCAAAAACCAAGCCGCAGTTAATCCTGCTGGTCCACCACCAACAATAGCTACTTTTTTTCCGGTTTCCTTTGCAATCAACAGGTTTTTCTTCCATTTCCGATCAGTATCTTTTTCAGCAACAAATCGTTTGATTTCCCGAATGGAAATCGGTTCATTAATCTCCCCACGACTACACTCTGTTTCACAAGGATGATGACAGACCATCCCAAGTGTATGCGGAAATGGAAATTTCTCACGGATCACCGCGATAGCATCCTTAAAACGACCCTCAGCAGTATAACGAACATAGCGTGGGATATCAGTCCCAGCGGGACAACCATGCTGGCAAGGAAGCAGTTTTTCTTTTCTTTTTTCTTCATCAAATTCTTCTTTATCATATAATGCACCAGAAGGACAGACTTCCACACAAGCCCGACAAAACTTACATCCGGCATTGGGAAGCTCATCATCATAATTGGTGCCTACAATGGTATCAATACCACGATTAATCAAACCAATCGCACCCACTCCTCGAACCTGCTGACACATTTCCACACAACGACCACAGAGAATACATTTGTTCATATCACGAACAAACAATGGCTCCGTATCAAGAATAGGAAGCTCTTTTGAAGATGCAACATAGTTGGAAAGAATGTCATTAACACCGACATATTCCACTACTTTTTTTAATTGAGAATCAAGTGGGATATCATCTGGATAATTACTGAGAATCAACCAAATCAAATTTTTACGGAGTTGCTGTAATTCCTTTGTTTTGGTCTTAACTACCATCCCATCAGAAATCTTGGTATGACATGAAATAGGATATCCTTTGATCCCTTCAATATCAACAATACATAAACGGCAGGATCCAATTGGATTTAAGTTTGGATGATAACAGAGACTCGGAATATAGATATTAGCAGCAATTGCTGCTTCTAACACCGTTTGACCTTTTTTAGCTTGAATCTTTTTTCCATCAATGGTAAGCGTTATCATGATATCGCCATCACAGGACATTCAGTTATACACGATTTACATTTGATACATTTCTTTTGATCGATACGAGCTACTTCCTTTTTTTTCCAAACAATAGCATCAGATGGGCAGACCTTGTAGCATCTTCCGCATTTGATACAGGTTGATTCATCGACCACAAAATCAACAAGGGGTGTGCACACATGTGCTGGACAGCTGTCCTCTTTGATATGAGCTATATATTCATCTTCAAAATATTTAATGGTAGTAAGCACTGGATTTGGTGCCGTGTTACCCAGCCCACAGAGTGCAGTATCAAGAATGGTTTGACTCATCTCTTTTAAAAACTCAAAATGTTGCATGGTTCCAGAGCCATCAGTTATCTTTTCCAAGACCTCATGCATCCGTTTCAAACCAATTCTACAAGGAACACATTTCCCGCAGGATTCAGCAACCGTGAAACCAAGGAAGAATTTGGCGATATCAACCATACAGGACCGTTGATCCATCACCACCATTCCACCAGATCCCATGATCGCTCCTGTTTCATTTATAGATTCATAATCAATAGGAGTATTAATCAGGGATTCAGGTAGACAACCACCGGAGGGGCCACCAAGTTGCACTGCTTTAAAACCAATCTTTTTTTGTTTCATCCCGCCACCAGGACCATAAATAAGATCCCGAATGCTCATCCCCATAGGGACTTCTACCAGCCCGGTATTCTTCACTTTTCCAGCGAGCGCAAAGACCTTTGTCCCCTTGCTTTTCTTATACCCAATCTTTGAAAACCAATCAGCTCCATTTAATATGATATGTCTTACATTGGCAAAGGTTTCCACATTGTTGATATTGCTTGGTTTACCCCATAATCCTTCATTTGCCGGATATGGTGGCCGGGGATGCGGCATCCCTCGTTTTCCTTCAATGGATGCCATCAGCGCAGTTTCCTCACCACACACAAATGCACCAGCTCCTTCCTTTACATGTAAATGAAATGAAAAATCAGAATCAAGGATATGATCTCCAAGAAACCCGTTGTTTTCTGCTTGTTTAATCGCATTTCTTAGGATTTTTAATGCCAATGGATATTCTGCTCGACAATACACATACCCCTCCGTTGCACCAATGGTATATGCACCAATGATCATTCCCTCAATGACCGTATGTGGATCTCCTTCCAAAATACTTCGATCCATAAATGCGCCAGGATCGCCCTCGTCAGCATTACAAATAATATATTTTTGATCCCCTTTTGCATTATAACAAAACTGCCATTTCAAACCAGTGGGAAACCCTGCGCCACCGCGTCCCCGAAGACCAGATTCTTTCACTATTTCAATGATTTCCTCCGGTTTCATCTGTACTGCTTTTTTTGCAGCAGCATATCCCTCTTTTTCAAGATACTCATCAATATTATTTGGATCGATCTCTCCGCAATTCTTTAACACAATACGTTTTTGATCTTTGAAAAACTGTTCATAATCCTTTCCAACCAGTAATTTTTTCACGGGTTCATCATTTAATAAATGAGATATCACAATGGATTCTACATCATCGGCACTTACTCGTTCATAAATGGTTTTTGATCCATCATCAAAAATGATGTCAACTAACACATCACGAAATAAACCTCTATCACCAGTTTTTACGACTGTGAATGTATCAGTCAATTGATGTTTTTTCAACTGTTTTCTAAAAGATTCTGCCACTTCATCGGCACCTGCTGAAATACCACTTGTTCCTGCACAGACCTGAATGCGACCCGCCATCTAGTTTTCCTCCATTTTCGTATATTTATCAAGGATCTGATCGATTTTTTTGAAATCACATCCGCCATAAAAATCCTCATCAACCATGATTACTGGCGCCATCCCGCAGCATCCAAGACAGGCAACACGTTCCAGGGAAAACAATCCCTCTTTAGTGGTCTCACCATCATTGATATGAAGTTTATCAGAGATATAATCCAACAGTTCTTTTCCACCCATCACATGACATGCCGTTCCCTGGCATACCCTAATAGTGTGTTTTCCACGCGGTGTTAAATAGAACTGGGTGTAAAAGGTTAATACCCCATAAATCTCAGAGGGATACAGATCAAAAGCATCTGCAATCAATTTTACCACTTGTTTGGGAACAAAGCCATATTCCTTCTGCACCTCCTGCAACAATGGAATAAGGATTCCTTTTTTTCCCTGATATGATTCGATTATTTTTTTGGCTTTAGAAAGATCCACGGTCATATTCATCACTCAATATCATCACCCAGAATAGACTCCGGGTGACGGGGGTTTTGAAAGATTAATTCTTCATCCGATACATTAATATCGGAATGAGCATATATTATCCTGCATTATCTTGAATAAGGGGTGTCAATTAATAGTTTACTGTGATAATTTAGCCTTGTACCAATTACATCATTTTTTTCAAAAATCAGAACAAAGTAGGAAAATATGAAACTATAAAAAAAGTAATCATAGTAAAGAGATGAATAGAATCATGTTTTAATCAAAAAATAAAACAGATATAAAGATGATCTAAACAAGAAAAAAGAGATTTTTTTTAATCCATTATCCTCATTCTTCTTTGGCCAACACATTCTCTGGCTTTTTCTTCAGCACCACTGCTTTTCGTTTTTTCCCATCGATTTTAACCAGTAACGGTTCAGAAAGATGAATATGACGAACAAAAGAAAAATCGTGATCTGGTTTTTGTTCTTCAAGAAAAGACCAATCAATAAACTCATCAGCTTTGTTATACGGGACATGTGCATAACCAATACCCTGTGCCGTAATATTCTGCAAAAAATGTGTTCCCTGAGATGGTTTCACATGAAAATCTGCAATATCCGTTTCCACAATGATTTTTACTCCAGCAATTTGCGCCCATTTCACAGGAATGCCAAGCCAACGATCCTGTGTTCCAAACCGGCCAGGTGCTATCAACATAAACGGTTTGTTCTCTGCTGAAAGTATCGTATTCAACCTATCAATCTCATCAGCCATCTCCAATGTTTTAGCCGCATTAAACCGCGAAGGAGAAACAAACACAACATCCTGAATATTTGAATACACCCCATGACCCAATGCACGATGAGATTGAATAATCACTTCTTTCTGAACCACATCATCAAAGGAGACGTGTTGTTGTTCACGAGAAACAATAAGTGGTCGAATTTGTAAAATAGCAAACTCTGGAGACGTTAACTTGTTCGCATCATTTGGTAAATTCACCGCAAATTCCATCTCCACCGGGCAACCCATGGCCTGTTCACCTCTGCGAAGAAGATGCATTAACAATTGAGTAAACGAAAATGAAGGATATTTCAAAAGCCCTGCAAAGGTTACTAAATTTGGGAAATCCAATGAAAGACCATCACGTACCCGGCCATCATTCTGATCAAAATAACTCACCACCTCCTCCAATGTGCCATCTGAAACAAGATCTGAGATTGGTATCTTTTTCAAGCTATTTATTTCATCCTCATTTAACAAGACTTCACCATCTCCCACATCCAACACATATGCCGTGTTCTGAGCATTTTCAAGAATCTGATCTGTTGAAGAAAAATCAGGTAATATTCGAGGATGACGCGGGCAAAACCGAAGAACATGTTCACCACCAACCACTGCAGTTCCCAACCCAACTGCAAGACTCACAATACCCTCGCTTGCTTTCTGCCGACCAATAGGATAATAGTTATAGGATTGTGCAACACCAGAAAACGTGGGATAAAACCGATTCCCATATTTTTCTCCCACAAGTTCCTGGATAATCACCGCCATTTTCTCTTCTTCGGCAGCCACAGCAGTAGAAGTGATATACTGACGAGCATCACGGTAAAACACCGATGCATAAACCAGTTTAATGGCATCACAAAGCTGTTTCAAACGAATTTTTTCATCCGTATGTGAATTAGGAAGCATATATGTTGAATACAACCCAGCAAATGGATGATTCTGAGAATCCTCAAGTAAACTAGATGATCGCACCGCTAATGGGCTAGTAAAATGAGTGAGCATAACCTGTAATTTTTCTTTTAATTCTGCTGGAAGATGGGCGGACAGAAACTGTTTCGCAATGTCTTTTTCAGAAACATCTGGTTCACCAAAAAACTCTAAAAGTTCATTGTCCCCCATGAATTGATCAAAATAATCAGTGGCAATAGCCACCGTATTGGGAACAATAAGATTTAAATCCTTAAACTTCTGCTGTAAATTATACCGATTCAGTACCTTACGGATAAAGGCAATCCCACGTCCCTTACCACCGAGAGAATCACTACCAATACGGGTAAACGTAGAATCAAACTCAAATGTTTGCTGAGAAAAATCAGAGATAACACCCAACTGCCGTTTCCGACGGGTTTCATTAAACACGGTGAGCAGATGAGATCTTACCTCATCCAAGGTATCAAAATCAGAAACAGAATACTGCTGCAAGGTAATGGCTAACGTAAATTCACCTCGAGCAAGCAGCCAATTAGAAAAATCATTATGTTGCGCATGAAACCGAATTGATTCTAATGGAATATGCTGCATCATTTTTTCAAATTCTTCCATGGTTGATGCTCGACCTATTTCCGTTGTCTTAACTGGTTCTTTTTCCCCATGTTTATTTTTTGTTTCTATTGGCCGAACAAAAACAAAATCCCCAAATCCTAAATGATCCAGCAGGAACTGATGAATATCCTGCAATAAATATGGTGAATGTTTATGCAAAAAAACAACTTCTAATTGTTCTGCTTTTGATTTGTTTTCTCCGCGTGCTGACTGCATAAGAATAGGTAAAAAAGGGTTTTTCTTTCGAATGTGTTTCACCAATGAAAACCCTGCTTGAAGATCCTTTTTCCCTTGACGATAAAAACCCACGTCACTGATAACCCCAAGCACATTCCTCTCATATTTTTTGTATAAATCCATTGCATCATCATAGGTTTGAGCTAACAGAATCTTTGGCCGAGCACGTCTTCGTAATAACCGCTGTAACTCATTGACATCCTCTGAAATCGAGCGTTCCGTCTGTTGCACAATTTCAGCATAAAGCAAGGGAAGAAACATGGAATAATGACGAATGAAATCCTCAACAAGAATAATGACTCTCACATTAGCATTGTTGATATCATAGGGCGCATTGACTCGATCTTCCAGTAATTTAACAATCGCCAAAAAAAGTTTAGAATCCCCACCCCAAAAAAAGGATGCATCGATATTTTCATCCAAGGACCTCTTTTGGGTTTTTACTAAATCCGCAGTATCAGTGGCAAGCAAAAAAACTGGTGTTTCAGCACATAATTTTTTAATTTTTTCACCAAAAACAAAGGGATCCATGCCAATGTTTTTTGACATAGTGATGACCAAATCATACTTTTTTTGCTGTAATCGCTTCAACGCTTCCTTCCCAGATTTTACTCTCGTCACCCTTGGAGGGGAACTTAAACGAAGATCACGATATTCTCCAATCACCATCTCAGAGATTAATCCTTCCTCTTCGATGATAAAAGCATCATATAAACTTGAGACCAGTAAAATCTCCCGGACTTTAAATGGCATTAACCGATGAACGGTCTGTGTTTCCCGATCCAATGAATCAGCGATCTCTTTCTGCCTTATAGGTGTAGAGCATGCATCCTCAGTATCCATATTTTTTTTCACAATTCCTAACGCTCATAATGCAAAAGGGATGGGAATTTTTTATAAGTTTTCAATAAAAAAAACAAAAAAGGGAAAAGAAAGGTGTTTATTTAAACAACACCTTGATCCATCATTGCATCAGCGACTTTGACAAAACCAGCGACGTTAGCTCCTTTCACATAATTGACGTAATTGCCTTCTTTACCATATTTCCTGCAAGCCGCATGTATGTTAATCATAATGTTTCTTAGTTTTTCATCAACCTCTTCACGTGACCAGGAAAGCCTCATACTGTTCTGACTCATCTCAAGTCCAGAGGTTGCAACTCCACCAGCGTTTGCTGCTTTACCAGGGGCATACAATATTTTCGCCTCTTGGAACAATCCAACGCCCTCTGGCGTAGTAGGCATATTAGCTCCTTCCGTAACACACATACACCCATTATCAATTAAGGCTTGAGCATCATCTTTATTGATTTCATTTTGTGTAGCAGATGGAAATGCAACATCACAAGGAACATTCCAAGGACGTTTACCAGCCTCATAAGTAGCATCATATTCCTCTGCATACTCCTTTATCCGGCCGCGTTTCACATTTTTAAGTTCCATAACATAGTTGAGTTTGTCTTTATCAATACCATCTGGATCATGAATCATCCCTGATGAATCAGATAACGTAACTACGTTCCCACCTAGCTGTAACACTTTCTCAGTGGTATATTGAGCAACATTTCCTGATCCAGAAACCGCTATTTTTTTGTCTTTCAATGATTCTTTTTTGGTTTTTAGCATTTCAACAGCAATATAGGTTGATCCATATCCTGTTGCTTCTGGTCGAATCAGACTGCCACCCCAGTTTAATCCTTTTCCAGTAAGCACTCCAGCGAATTCATTTTTTAATCGTTTATATTGACCAAAAAGATATCCGATTTCCCGACCGCCGACACCAATATCTCCGGCTGGAACATCAGTATTAGGCCCGATATGTCGACTTAACTCGGTCATAAAACTTTGACAAAACCTCATGACCTCCATATCTGATTTTCCCTTTGGATCAAAATCAGATCCACCCTTACCTCCACCAAGTGGAAGTTGGGTTAAACTATTCTTGAAAACTTGTTCAAAGGCCAAGAATTTAAGAATACTTAAGTTCACACTTGGATGAAAGCGAAGTCCACCTTTGTATGGTCCAAGAGCACTGTTCATTTCAATGCGGAAACCTCGGTTTATTTGAACATCACTACTATCATCGACCCAAGGCACACGGAACATCACTACTCGCTCTGGTTCAGTCATTCGATCTAATATTTTTGCTTGTTTATATCGGGGGTGCTTGTTGATATATGGCATCAATGTTTCAACGACTTCCTCGACCGCCTGATGAAACTCGTTCTCCCCGGGATTTTTTTCTTTAACTTTATCCATGAATGTTTCAATGTCTTTTTCTACACCCATTCGTTTCACTCCTGATAATATGGGTTGACTGAATAAATATATCCTATTAAAAGATTATGTTGTTCGTTTTGGATTATTTGGTAAAAATAAATAAGCCTTTTTTCCATTTTACTATTATAATTCGTGATTTGTCGTAAAAAAGAGATTGTGCTCTGTTTTGGAATTTTTCTCAATATTTAAGTAATTCAAATTGTTGTATGGTTAACGTGATGAGGATTTTTCTTTTAGATGAGGAATACAAATGACTAACAAAAACCAGCTCAAAGATCAAGTAATTACAAAAACAACTGAAGAAAACGTATTGTTTATTCGTCTGCAATTCGTTGATATTCTGGGAACACCAAAAAATATTGTTATCCCTGCAAACCGGCTTCAAGATGCATTAGAAAACGGCATCCCCTTTGATGGATCTTCAATCATAGGATACGCAACCATAGAGGAATCCGATAAAATCGCTAAACCAGATCCAAAAAGTTTTGTAATCATCCCTGAAACAATCGAAAAGCGAAAAACCGCTCGAATAAATTGTGATATTTATGAACCAGATGGGTCTCGATCACTTGCCGATACTAAATATGTCCTTGAAAAAGTAATGAAAAAGGCTGAAGTAAAAGGCTTCATCTTCAATACTGGACCTGAATGTGAATTCTTTTTATTCAAAAAAAATGGCGAAAAGACAACGCTCATACCAAATGACACCGCTGGTTATTTCGATCTTTCACACCGAGATTTAGCTGAAGGAGTTCGTTCAGATATATCCATTGCTTTAGAAAAACTAGGGATACATACTCATACCTCACATCATGAGGTATCAGATGGGCAACATGAAATAAATTTTGAATACGCTGATGCTATCACCACCGCTGACAGAGTGATCACTCTTAAATATGTCACCAAAATAATTGCCACACTTCATGAGCTACATGCTTCCTTTATGCCAAAACCCATTTTCGGGTTGAATGGATCAGGGATGCATACCCATATGTCACTTTTCACCGAAAAAAATGAGAATGCATTTTATAATCCAGAAAACAAATTTAATCTAAGCACAACCGCGGAACATTTCATCGCTGGGATTCTTTCCAACATCAAAGAAATCACCGGTGTGTTAAATCCAACGGTTAATTCATATAAACGATTAGTCCCAGGTCATGAAGCACCAACCTATATCTCCTGGGCAAACAGAAATCGCAGCGCCCTAATAAGGATACCCGCGGGAAAAAAACAGGGAACGCGATGCGAACTGAGAAGCCCGGATCTCTCAGGAAATCCATATCTTCAATTCGCGGTGATGCTTGCTAGTGGTTTAGATGGAATCAAAAAGAAAACGCCTTTACCATTACCCGTAGAAAAAAACATTTATGCACTCAGTGCAAAACAACGAAAAAACCATAAAATAGAACCGCTCCCTGAAAGCCTTGGCCACAGCTTGGCTTTCATGCAAAAAAGTGAACTATTAAAAGAAACACTGGGACCACATATTTTTGAAAATTATTTACATGTCAAACATGAACAATGGGAAGATTATCGAAAACAAGTCACCCAATGGGAAATCAAAAAATATTTTCACACCCTTTGAAATGGGAAAAGCAAACACATAAAAAAGTAAAGGAAATAGTTTAAATGACGATGGTTGATTACCAGCAAAGACAGTTGTAAAGGTCTCAAATCATGACATTTGAAATACGCATAAAAAGCAATACGCCACTCATCGGTGAAACAGATCCAGAGGTTGCAGCTAAAAAATTTTTTCAACAAATTGGATATCTATCCAAAGGATCTAATCCAAATATACCCTACAAACTCTTCGCTGATTATTTTATCAAACATCCCACAAAAGCATGGTATGTAGAAGAACTGGCTGTTGCCCTTAACACTTCAAAACCAACTATTTATAGGCATCTTAATAAACTCAAGGGATTTGACATCCTCGAAGAAATACAAATAATTGATGAAACAACCAAGCAACAAAAAAAAGCATATCGTCTTCGCTATGGAGACTTTAAAAAATCATGGAACTTTGTCGAAGCACATATAAAGGTAGCAGTAGAAAACTATGGAAAAACCGTAGAACACATACAAAAACTGATGGAAGAAGAAAAAAAGGGGAAAAATGAATGAAAAAAAAATCAGATATGGAATTAACCGTAGGCTCACATTACAAAGTATATTCAATAGGTAGTAGGGAACAATATCTTTCAAGTCAAGGGGTATTTGAAGGATATGTTACTGTTGGCGTTGATGAAATAGGACTCCTTATCAAACTCAACGATGACAGCGGAGAAATGGCTGGAAAAATGAGGATTATTCCCATTCATGCCGTGCTTGCAATCGATGTTCTCGAAGCAAAACCAAACAGCAAAAAAGATGATTCACATGAAATATCCCACTATGTTGGATAAACGCTGATTTCACAAATCACAAATTTTTTTGAAATATTTCTAAACATTTATTTACCCGTTTCACATACGGTATTTCACCAAAAAAATGGGGGAAATTGGCTAAAGAAACAATTTGTGAAAATATTACTATCTCGATTCCTTTAATAGTGGATGATGATTCAAAAAAAATGAGGGGAAGAATCATGTATCCCTATCACCATTGTTGAAAAACACTCCAATTCCCCCTATTATCACCATTTTTTTCAGGTTATCAAAAAAAAAAGAGGATTGGAAAAAGTATAGTTTTTTTTAAATGAGTTTTGTCTGTGCTTTTACTTTGTAATTAGATAACTCCTGATAAATATCATCTTCCTTTAACACATCCAGGATTTCATTAGATGGAGAAGAAAGCTTGATTTCACGCGTCCGGCCATACCGACCTTTAGAAATAACTCGGGCAGTAATGATGCCTAGCATATCAAGTTCTGAAATAAGATCAGCAACCCGGCGTTGTGTTAATGAATCAGCACGGGCTCGCTTACATAAATCCTTATAGATCTCATAAACCTCTCCAGTGGTAATAGCACCAGTGGTTTGATGTTTACTATCATGTTTTTCCTGTAACATAATCGCAAGTAGAATCAATTTAGATTGTGCAGGAAGCGTTCGAACAACCTCTGTGATACGATCGATTTCAATCTTATTTTGAGCGAGACGAACAAAATTCTTAGTAATCCTATTTGCACCATCACGTTCAGCTAATTCAGCAGACATCCGAAGTAAATCCAATGCACGTCGGGCATCCCCATGTTCTTGAGCAGCAAGAGCCGCACAAAGAGGAATAACATCATCATCAATAGAATCAGGTTTCAATGCCAACTCTACTCGTTGTTTTAGTATATCCTTTAACTCACTGGCATCATAGGGGGGAAAAATAAGGTTTTCCTCACCCAAACTAGATTTTACTCGAGGATCAAGAAATTCAGTGAATTTAAGATCATTTGATATGCCAACAATAGATACTTTTGAATTTTTCAAATGACTATTAATCCTTGAGAGATTATACAGTGCTTCATCTCCTTTTAATTTATCAACCTCATCAAGAATGATAACCGTTACTCCACCTGCTTTTTCAATCATCATACGAAGTTTAGAATACACTTCATCAGTAGGCCAACCTGTGAAAGGGATACGTTCAGACCATTCATTGATGAAGTGATTAGCGATATTTTGTAAAAGACGATACTGAGTGTCAACTACTTCACAGTTAATATAGACAAAGTTAACGTGTTTTCCAACTTCAACTCCTTTTTTTAAGAGTTTATCCCCAACAAAATTTGTTACCGCAGTTTTACCTGTGCCTGTTTTTCCATAAATAAAAATATTTGAAGGGGTTTCCCCACGCAAAGCAGGAGCAAAAATAGAAGCGATTTCATTAATCTCATGATTTCGATGTGGTAAAAGATCAGGCATATATGTTGGTCTCATCGCCTCTCGATCAATGAACAGACCATTCGCATTGAGATAATGTCCGAATATGTCACTATTAATGGTATTTCCTGAAACGACGCTCACCCCGAAGCAAAAGAATAGATGACTGGTTATTTAACGTTATGTATTTGTTTGATTTTTTAATTAAGCAAGTAAGAAATCATCATATTATAACTAACCTAAAATGCATCAACATTTAATCAATAAAAATATTCTATAAGAAGATAATATTTAGAGAGAAGAGAGAGCCCCTCATTTCGCCTGGAACTATCTATTTGGATCCCGTGGTTTATTTTTATATTTGGTTTATTATTTTTGATAGAATGAAAAACTTCAAATATATTGAAATAGATACCTTTCTGGATATACTAACGTTACTCATTTTTTACTTTCTGAATACACTCATAATTATCGGTTCCACATGAAATAAAGGGGTGTCTTTAACATATGAACCCTATAACAAAAAATATTTTTTTCCATTCAATTTTTGTCATGAACAAAAAAAGAAAAAAAGAAAGATATATTGATAAGATAACAGGATTAAACCAGGTTATTTTTTTGGTTTTTTAACTTCCAATGATAACAACATCTTTCACTGATTTTATAGACTCAAATGGAAACACTAAATTTCCTGTCTTATCTAAATGATACAACCGCGGATCTACATCATCAGATGGCTCAATCAACACATCAATCAAGGCGCCAGTCCGCTCATCTACCGTAGAGTTACGAAGGATACCAAGATACAATCCTTCTTCACTCATCACTGTTTTTCCTCTTAACTCATTTTCCGTAACCTTCATATTTTTATCCATCCCTTTTATTATATTTCTCTATATATATTGAATGTCTTTTTCTCTTTTATCTTTTTTGGCTACACCGCTTCCAAGATCCTGAGACACCTTCTTATAATATTTTACCAGTTCATCAGTAAGACTCGGACGAATCTCTTGCAAAGCTCTCATAAAATGCTTTTTGGTCACTTTCTTTACCTTGATATCACTTCGTAATGCAATCATTGCTGCCTCTCGGCAAAGTGCCTCAATATCAGCACCCGAAAACCCATCAGTTTTCTTACTTAAATCTTTCAGGGAAACATCAGAAGATAGTGGCATATCCTTCGCATGAATCTTGAAAATCTCCTCACGAGCAGACAAATCAGGAGATGGAGTCATTATCAACCGATCAAACCGACCCGGTCGAAGCAAACTAGGATCAATAATATCCGGTCGATTCGTCGCCCCAATAATCACAACACCCTCCATACTCTCCATTCCATCAATACTAGTGAGCAATTGATTCACCACACTTTCAGTAACATGAGACCCCGCATAAGCACCACGTCGAGGAGCTATAGCATCTAACTCATCCAGGAAAACAATGGATGGAGCGACCTGTTTTGCTTTCTTAAACAACTCCCGAACCGCTTTTTCACTTTCACCAACCCATTTACTCATCACTTCAGGGCCTTTAATAGAAATAAAATTTGAATCCGATTCATTTGCCACTGCTTTTGCAAGCAATGTTTTACCCGTCCCTGGTGGACCATATAATAAAATCCCACGAGGAGCATCAATACCTAACCGTTTAAACACCTCAGGCTGAGACAACGGCCATTCAACTGATTCTCTCAGATTCTGTTTTACATCACTAAGGCCACCAACATCCTTCCAACTCACCTTAGGCATCTCCACAAAAAACTCACGCATAGCAGATGGTTCAATTCCACGTTGCGCATCCTTAAAATCTTCCATGGTTACTTCCATTTTCTCAAGGATTTCCACTGGAATTGGTTTTTCTAAATCAATCTCAGGAAGATACCGCCGTAACGCATTCATCGCTGATTCTCTTGCAAGTGCTGCTAAATCAGCACCAACATAACCATAGGTTCTTTCAGCAAGTTTTTCCAAATCAACATCATCAGCTTTTGGCATACCTCGCGTGTGAATCTGAACGATTTCCTTTCGCCCATCTCGATCAGGAGCATCAATACGGATCTCTCGATCAAAACGACCCGGCCTGCGTAACGCTGGATCCAATGAATCTGGAATATTAGTTGCACCAATAACAATCAGTTTCCCCCGGCCTTTCAATCCATCCATTAAGGTTAATAGCTGAGAAACCACTCTTTTTTCCACTTCACCATGTGTCTCGCTTCGTTTTCCTGCAATAGCATCGATTTCATCAATAAAAATAATTGAAGGAGCATTTTTTTCTGCTTCATCAAAAATCTTACGAAGATTCTCTTCACTTTGCCCATAAAACTTACTCATGATTTCTGGACCATTAATGGTATAAAAACTCGCACCTGATTCATTTGCTACTGCTTTTGCAATCAAGGTTTTACCTGTTCCCGGTGGCCCATGAAGCAACACTCCCTTTGGCGGATCAATCCCTAATCGATTGAAGATCTTGGGATGCTTGATTGGAAGCTGGATCATTTCTTTTACTCGTTCTAGTTCATCCTTCAAACCACCAATGTCTTCATAACTGACACGAGGCCCTTCTGGTTCCATTTGCTGAGCTGCTTCTTCTTTAACCTTGATAACGGTTTCTTCATTAATGGAAACAATTCCACTGGGATTAATATTGAGAATAGAAAACGGAAGTGCGCTTCCAAAAAGAGCGATACCTGGAACAATAATGTTATCTCCTTTGGTCAATGGACGTTTTAATAATCCTTTTTTGATCAAGGTTTCAATTCCTGTGCCAAATTGGATTTGCTGACCCTTTGAAATCAAGGGCGCCAAAATCACTTTTTCAGCAGGTTGCACATCTGCTTTTTTAATAGTAACATTATCCTCAAGACCCGCTCCAGCATTTTTCCGGGTGAGATTATCAATCCGAATGATATGTTTACCCTCATCCGTTGGATGAGCTCTCCAAACCACCGATGCTGTCTGTTTTGATCCCTCAATGGAAATGACATCACCGATGGATAAATCAAGTTCCATCCGTGTCTGATTATCTATCCGTGCTCTTCCATATCCAACATCTTGCTGAAATGCTTCTGAAACTTTTAACATTACATCTTTTTTAATCATAAGACATCCTCACCGCAAATGATACACTTTCACTTATCAAGAATACAGTATCTAGGTAAATAGATTTGCGACACTACATCATTTTTTTACTTAGCTCTAACCTCGACACCATTTAATTCTTTTTGAATCACAATATCTAATATTCCATTTTTATATGACGCAATGGTTGTTTTTGGTTTCACTGGGGAAGGAAGCGATATTTTCTTTTCAACCGTTTTCCCTTTGTTTTTGAGGTTAAGGGTGATAGTTTTACGAGTCACCGTTAAATCAATATCCTTTTTATTCACATTTGGGATTTCTAAGGTTATACTAATCTCTTTTTTTGTATTAAACAAATCAAAGGTTTTTTCCAATTGATGGTTTGACTGATCAGTATTGTTTGTTTGATCACGGGTGTTTTGATGGTGTTGTTTTTTCTCTTTTGTGAACGAATTGCTTCTCTCGTAATAAGGGGACTTGGTCATTATTGAGGGATTATTGTTTATGAACTCCTGCATTCCCTTCATCATCGCTTCAAAAAGATCTTGATATAACTCAAAGAAATCTTCTTCGTTATAATTATCTTTGTTTTGATTCATTGTTTTCAACCCTTTGCTTACAGAAAATCATATACATGCCCTACTATAAAAAATTAACTGACCGCTCTTCTGAAAAAATTCTTTGAAAATCATCATATTTGACTAAATTCATAGTAAGATTAATTAATAATATCCCCATATTAATATATTTTTTAAAATATGAACATAAAATATATTTCACTCCTCCTCTCACTCATCGGGATTACCATCCTCTACATCCTATCAACATTCACACAACCAATATACATTGATTTAGAGAAAATTTCTGAATATGAAGGAAAAGAAA
>CAZVKY010000017.1:25974-27510 GCA_964627915.1 uncultured Thermoplasmatales archaeon | reverse complement strand
TAAATCAGTTATTCCCATGGTTTGAATAAATCATGAGAAATAGACAGTTGATCAAGGATTTTTCCAACAATGAAATCGACAAGATCAGAAAGTGATTGTGGTTGATGGTAGAATCCTGGTGCTGCAGGAAGCACAATCCCTCCAGCCTCTGAAACAGAAAGCATATTTTTTAAACCAGTATAATCCATTGGTGTTTCCCGGGGGACTACAATTAATGGTTTTTTTTCTTTTAACCGACAGATTGCACTACGAACAATAAGAGTATCTGCATATCCATTAGCAATAGCCGAAAGTGTTTTCATACTACAGGGAACAATAACCATTCCATCAAGGGGAAATGATCCGCTCGCTGGACCAGCAAAGAGATCATCATTTTCATAGGTTTTTGCCGCATACTGTTTCAGTTTTTCTACTGATTCATTGGTTTCATAGGTAAAAATTTGTTCTGCTGTTTGAGAAATGATGAGATGAACAGTAATCTTTCTTTTCTCTAATTCCTGCAGTAATCGTAATCCATAGATACTTCCAGATGCACCGGTTATTCCTACAAGAATATTATCCATAGCAATCTCTCTTATCGGTGTAAACTATGAATCATAGCACCTATTGTTTCTTTTATATCTTGTTCTTCTTCCAGTGCTGTTCCGGTGATTATGATATCAGCTCCAGCCATCACTTTTTGTTTCACTGTTTTCACTGATCGAATACCACCACCCACACACAATGGAATGCTTATGTTTTGTTTCACCGCTGCTATCATTTCATCACTCACTGGTTGATCAGCTCCAGATCCTGCTTCTAAATAAAAAAAATCCATGCCAAGGTATTCTGCTGAAAGTGCATACCCAACGGCGGTTTTAATATCATCCCTTTTCACTAGATCAACTTCACCCATTTTGCCAGCGGTCATCCCTGGTTCCACGATAAGATAACCCATAGATATGGGTTCAATACCAGTGTGTTTCACAAAGGGTGCACCCTTCACATGCTCCCTGATGACATATCCGAGATTCCGGGAGTTAAGCAGGCTCATAAAAAACACGGCATCAGCATATTGACTGAGAAACTTTGCAGCTGAAGGAAAAAGAATAACCGGTAGTGTTGTTTTTGATTTAATTGCTTTGACGGTGTCATCTACTTGTTTTTGAGAAAGAAGGGTTGATCCACCAACCATGATTGCAGCACTGCCTGCGTCTTCTGCATGTGCCGCGATTTTTCCAGCATCCATTGGTTTTTGTTTATCTGGATCGATTAATGAAAAATGTAATGCACCTTCTTGAACCTGTGTTTTAATGGTATCAGCAAGTGTCATACTCCTAGACAATACAACACTTCTTTTTAATCTTTGTTTTTTATCAATACCGTCAGATTGAGAAATGAATCTCATTTTTAAAGAGAAACCAGATCACATCATTAGTTATGTTGCAGTGCAGGATCTTTCCAGTTTACTTGGCTTTGAGCTGGGCAAAAATTAAGGATCTAAACATCCTGGTCCATTACCTATTGTTCAATGCTGAAATCATCATCTGGACGATA
>CAZVKY010000017.1:21809-25874 GCA_964627915.1 uncultured Thermoplasmatales archaeon | reverse complement strand
TTGCAGGATGAAGGTGTTTTTGTTTGTCCGAAATGTAAATATTCGGATTTTGAAAAAATTGAATGTAAGAAAAACATGGATGAATGTGATTGATTACACAACAAAAAACCCACCAAGACGTTTCACTTATTTCCCTTCTGTTGACCTGTTTTTCTTTGGCATTTTTTCTAGCTCTCCATCTACTGTACTAAGGTTATTAGAATGTAACATAGACAGTATGGTTTATCGACATAGCAATAATAAATACTAATTTACATGAGATCCGGCCAAAGAGATTCTCTTATCGTCAACGATGAACATATGTCTTCCTCGAACAATAAAGTTTAACTGATTTTATGTTTAATAACAGAAAGCCCGGATTATCCTTGTGTTGTTAACTGCTGGATGAGTTCTTTATTTCCTGCTGCAAGCACACTGGTTCGTTCATCAAGAGTAAGGGTCATATCTAGGCTCTCTCCACTGATATCAGCAACAATACCTCCTGCTTCCCGTAGAAATAGGGTTGAGGCAGCAATATCAGTTACTCTTAAAAATTCTCTACTCACAATATAGGCATCAAGTGCTCCTGTTGCCACAAGACACATTTCTAATGATGCTGAACCAAGGGAGCGGACAATAGCGTTTTTCACCATATCATGTGTTTTTGCTTCACATCGTTTCCCCAATGTCGCAGAATACACTGACTCCTGAGAAGAAACATCTGGAACAAGGACATGGTTTTTATTATAAAATGCACCCATCCCTGCTTCAGCTTCATAGATATCCCCTGTTGAAACATGTTTAATGATGCCATATTCTACATCTGATAAACTATGTCTTCCCACGGCAAGGGAAACCGTAAAAAAAGGAATTCCACGGGTTGCATTTCGTGTTCCATCAACGGGATCAAGAACAAAGGTGTATTCAGCATCGTTGTCGATGAAACCTGCTTCTTCACTAAGTAGATTAATTTTTGTTTTTGATTTTTTTATGGTTTTAATAGCTACATCTTCAGCTAGTTTATCGATGAGTTTTGTTGGTGTGCCATCTGCACCAATATCAACGGTTCGACCTATTGTTATAAAATGTGATTTCAGCTCTCGTCGGATTTTACTATCAACTTTTTTGACGAGTTGCCGAGCTAATACCTTTATTTCTTCATCCATACATGTAATGCAACGCTAACCTGTTGAAAAACATTATTCATCAAAGATATATTTTGCTTATTTTTGAGTGATTGTTTTTTTCTTTATTTCATACACTGAGAAAACAGTTACAACGATTATGCCTAGGAAAAGAGATAATACAGTGAAAAACAGAGGTTCAGTTGATGAAATCATTTCCACTCCTGGTTTTCGTAAGGCACCAATCATTAGACCCGTGATAAACGCTATCGTTGCAGGTTTGTATTTTGAGAACAAGTATGAAAGCACCCGGGAAAAACCAAGTAAACCAACCAGGCCACCTATACCATAGCTGATAACGTAGAGAATCATGCCAAATTCAAAATGGGTGAGATCTCTGAGCACATTTAACAAAAAGCTATATTGTCCAAGAATAAGAAGCATAAAAGCTCCAGAAAGTCCTGGTAGCATCATCGCACAAAACGTAATAATTCCGGATACAAAGATCATAAGAAGGGAATGATCAAGTTGAATGCTTTCTAAACCAACAACGAAAAATCCAATGATACTACCAATTAGGATAAATACTAGGGATGAGAGATGAAACAATTTTTTATGTGAATAATAAACATAGAATGCTGATGCAAGGATTAATCCAAAGAAAAACGCAAAGGTCTGAGCAGGCATGGTTTCAAGTAAAAAACCAATAAGATTTGCTAGTGTTAAAAATGCAAAAAGAATACCAATAGCAAGCGGGATTAAAAAAGAAAAATCAATAGCATAAAAATGTTTTTTTGCTTTTTGCAGATTTTTTTTATCTTTTATGGCAAGAAAGAAGTAATAAACAAATTGGAGATTGATTGATTGCAGAGCAAAAATAAATCGTTCATAAATCCCAGTGATCAATGCAATCGTTCCACCGGATACACCAGGAATGATATCTGCTGAACCCATGGAGAGTCCTTTGAAAAAAAGAATGATTGCTTGTTTTATTGATTGTTTCATTACCATCTTCCAGAATACCCGGTTTGAAAACGATGTAATAAACAATTGAATTTAATGATTTTCATCCATTGATAACAGACTGTCCAATCGCTTTGAAAAAGGCTAATTCACCTTCTTTTATCATCTGTTCTCCTCTGATAAAGACATGCGAGGGAAAGATGACTGATCTACCCTCAAATGGGCTCCATTCTGCTTTTGAATGAAGATGCTCTGCAGTTAGACGTGTTTCTTTTCTCAGATCAATAATCATGAGATCAGCATCATTACCTGGTTGAATCTTGCCCTTTGGTAGTTGAAGAAGGTGTGCAGGGTTTTGACAAACCATTTGAACCAAAGTATGAAACGAGAGATGTTGTTTTTTAATTAGGGATAGAAACAAAGGGATCATAGTTTCAACACCGGGTATACCTGATGGTGCTTCATGAAATAATCGTTGTTTTTCTTCTAAGCTGTGAGGGGCATGATCTGATTCCAAAATATCGATGTTTCCTTGTTGTAATGCATGAAATAATGCTTCTGAATGAGTATCTGGGCGAATGGGTGGATTGACCTTGTAATATGATTCTGGTTTTTTTATTTGAGTTAAAGAAAGAAGAAGATGATGGGGGGTCACCCCGCAGGTCATGAAAGGTGGTCTTTTTTGCAGAAGTGTTACTCCTTGCTGGGTGGAAAGATGGCAAATATGAACCGGGATTTGTGTTGTCTTCGATTGTTCCATAATATTTTTAATGGCTTGTTCTTCACAGAGAGGTGGTCGATGTCGATGATGATCAACTGGATTGTTTTCTACGTCTTTGTGTTTCTGTAAACAAAGATTGTCTTCTGCATGGAAAAAAACTGGTTTTTTTGTATCTTTGAGTTGGTTAAATACTTGAGGTAAAAAAGAATGATCAATTGCAAAGGATCCAGTGGTATCACCTAAAAAAACTTTGTATCCACTGCAAAATGATGAAAACGAGGGAAGAGCTGAAATATTTTCTGAGGTAACCCCGGCGTAAATACCGAAATCAACAAATGACTGATGTGCTGCATGTTCAATTTTTTCTTTAAGACGAGTAAGTGTTGTGGTTGGTGGACGGGTGTTTGGCATATCAAAAACAGTGCTGATACCACCAAACAATGCTGCTTTTGATCCGGTTTCAAAGGTTTCCTTGTGTTTCATCCCTGGGTCTCGGAAATGAACATGAACATCGATTCCCCCTGGAAGAATAAGTTGTTTTGAAAACCGTTTTTTTTTATCCCCAGTTAATATTTTTTTGATACTTGTGATTTTTCCGTCATCGATACCGATACAGCAATGTTCAAATCGATCCTTGAAATAAACATTTCCCTCAATGACCAATTCATGATTCATACAAGTGTTTTCTCCCTAATTGACCCATAGGGTTTTTCCTCAGTGAAAATCTGACCCGTAAAAGTAAATACTTTTGTTTCTTTGTCAAACCAGGCATCTATAGGAAGACCTGCTTTTAGACAGGTTTGCGAAAGAAATGTTTCCTTGTCCCATTCTTGTTCCACCGGGACCTGCGGCAGGAGAAGTCCTTTACGGAATCCTTGTTCAAGAATCAATCCATCCCTTCCAATGACAATATGATTCATGTATTCCTGTGGCTGGGTAACATGGAGTTGTTCCGGTGGAGAAAGAATAGTAACTTCAACGATAACAGCAGAAAGTTCATCTTGAGTTAATGGTGGAAACCGTGGATCATGGGTAACTGAAGTTGCTGCTTCCTTTATAGCTTTATCTAGTGGCATGATTGATTCAGGGATGCCGATGCAACCGCGGAGAAGATGATTTGATGCATTGTGAAGCGTGACAAAGGCGCCATGTTTTTTTTTAAAAACATCAGAGAGTTGGTGTTCATTAGATATTGACTGTTTTACTGTTGTTTCAACGATATCTCTAGCTAGTTGAACTGCTTGTTTTCCCTCTTCCTTTGATAACATAATAAAAAAA
>CAZVKY010000017.1:19441-21709 GCA_964627915.1 uncultured Thermoplasmatales archaeon | reverse complement strand
AACTGAGGTATCCGGTGTAAAGGAAATAGTCATATTGGCTACAGCATTCATCGTGTTTTGATTCTTTGTGGTTCCTGTAACGGTGACTTTGGCATATTGCATGGAGACATTGGTCATATTGGTTTGATCCTCATTAATAGTGACATCCACAGTTGTCTCATAATTTGGTAATTTACTGGTGTTTAATTGATAACCACCTGGGACAAGATTTGTAAATGAATAGGAACCGGTCTCATCGGTAACCATTGAATCAACGAGTTTGTTCTCACCGGTCATGGTATAGCGAAGGTCTACGGTGACATCTTTCATTTCTTCACCCGTATCATATTGGCCGTTGTCATTTGAATCAAAGTAAATGGTTCCTTCAGCTGCACCTGGTTTTGGTTTTGCAACATCATGTGTATTATTTTCACCATGAACAGGGATTAAGGTATTTTCAAGTTGAAATCCGTCTTTATCAGTTGCAACGAATTGGTAATAACCAGGGAGAAGATCTGAGGTGTTGTAATAGCCGTTTTCATCTGTTGTTATTGTTTTTATCATGGTAAAATCATATGCGGTTGGTTGACCTGTGTTAGGATCAAGTGCATCAATGCCATAGACAGAAAGTGTTACATCAGCTAATGGTTGATCAACTGAAGCATTATATGATGATTCATTATCATTATTTTCATAAACATAGCCAGAGAGACTACCTGGTGTTATTGTTATGTTTATATGTCGATGATAATCAGTTTGCCGGGTTGCCTCATCCTCAGTAATCGGAGCTAATAAGGAGGATGAATCCGTGTCATTAAAGGTAACATTTTGTACCGTAAATGCATTTGCTCCAAGTTCAGGATAACGACGAACTTGAAGATTGATTACTCCTGCTGGGACAAGAACTTCATAGCTTCCATTAACACTAGTGTTTTTATCATGATCAATGGGGATAGTAGTCCCATAATGGGAAATATTTTGTTGAACAACGACTTCAAAATCTTTTGTCTCATTCTGAAACAAAATGGATCCATTAATAAGAGCCCCTTCGTAGTATTTTGCGATGACCACCGCGCTTTGTCCTTGACTATATGCATATTTTGGATATGGTGAGATGTATTGTGCATAGAAATGTTTCATATTCAAACAGGGAAGTTGATACTGTGGTTCAGAGAGCTGTCCTGATTGATTATCAGTAAGTCCAATATAGGTTCGATAGAACATAGTGTCATAGTATGCATTCTTGTAATTTGTTTTAGTGTTAACAATGGGATCATTTCTGTTTTGTTGATCTGTTCTAGCCTGTACTTCATCAAAAGAAAGTTCCTGACCGTTCTGGGTCACATATTTGATTTGTTCAAAGTCATCCTCTGGATTTCCGCCTTCTCTACCAGCAACAAGTAGCAGGCTTTGATCTGCAAGAAATGCAAAAATATTGAAGATTTGTTTATCATAGCCTTCAACGCCATAATAACGAATTGATTTCCCCGTTGTGTCCTGTACTTCGCGGTAGAGCATAGTCAGGTTTTCATCAGATAATGTGCTCAGAATATTTATGCCATCATGATATACCGCATTCATAGGCCATTGCTCGCCAACGGGATAATTCTTTGAGATATTTGGATCATATTGTGAAGCGATTGGCTGACCATAAGATGGTGATTGTTCCGGGTTTTCCACCCAATTAATTAGATCAGTGGAATCATTGGTATCTAAATATGTTTCTAATGTAGTAACAACTGATGAGTCAAGTTTGCCATTGTTTTCTTCCACATTTCCTTCTAATAATCGAATAATCCAAATAGAGACTGCTTGTTTTTCACTTGTTGAAATATGAAAATTAGATGCAGGAGGAATTCCATCCTGAAAGTTATCTGCAACCGTGGGATGTCCTCCAATAGCAACTTCATAGAATCCGTAATCCCACCATGAAATAAATGCAGGCCGATCAACAGGGTTTTGAATGTCATTGTCTTGTTTTGCAAACCATGAATAGGCATCTACCCAATAATCTTCCTTTCCAAAACTTGTTCCAAATGCTCCACTGGGCAAGCTATCAAATACTTCTTCTTTCTCAGTTGCTGGAACAGCAGCATCAAGTGATAAGTAAGCATTGGGGAAAAACACTAGAAAAGCAACAAAAAGAATACCGAAGATATGAAGAAAGTTTACTCCTTTTCGCAGTCCTCTTATTCCACTGCCAGCGCTTTTAATGTTTTTGACCATGGTTTGATAATCAAACTTTCGCACAAGAAATAGAATCAACCATGCACTAAACAAGGCGACAAA
>CAZVKY010000017.1:0-19341 GCA_964627915.1 uncultured Thermoplasmatales archaeon | reverse complement strand
AGGCCGAATACCCCTATTCCAAGACAGAGAAATAATGGTATGTCTGGTGAAAAGCCTCCCTTGGATAAAAAGACCGGAAGTGAAACAAGATAACCGGTGAGAAGAGTGATAAAAACAGATCGGGGAACACGGATATCGATTTTACTGGTAAAGATATCAATTATCATTTGAACAACGGCGTACACCGCGATAACCGTATAGAGAAATTCATATTCAACCCATACCATGGAAAGCCCTGCAAGTGGTATGCCACCAAGCAGTGCATAAATAATCGATTTTGTAGTATCTGTTTCCTTTATTGCTTTTATCAAAAAGAAATAGGTAATGAAAAACAAAAGCAAATTAAGAGAATCGTGATCAAAAAGTGAAAAAGCTGACCCATGTCCTGAACCAAGATGAATAGGGATCAAGGCAACAAGTAATGCTGCTAGGAGTCCTTCTTTTTTACCAAACAGTGTTTTTCCTATGAAATAAACGGGAAAGACAAGTAATGCCCCAAATAAAGCCGGGATAAACTGCATAGCGATACCTATACCATCAACTTCACCCATCACTGGGCTGAGCAGTGTCCCAAAGCCAATGGCCATCATATTAAGAAGTGGTGCTCGACCTCCACTTCTTCCAAGTGGATAATTGAGTAAGGGATCATTTTCACTATAAAATTGATAATATCCAGGGTTGTCCCCATACATGGTTTGATCTACAATGCGCATATTGTAATAAGGGTCAGGACCGGAGAGATAATATTGTTCGAAACCAGTGCCATCAGGGTTAAATGGTGCCCCGCTGCTGACATTGAAATACGAGTTTAAAAACAACACTAAAAGAAAGATGGCAACAAGCGAAACTGCGATCCACCAGTTTTTTTTAAATTTAAATGGCATCCTCCTTGAAGATTGTGAGGTAACTGCTGTTGTTTCCTTTTGTGTTGGTATACTTTTTCTCTGTGCTCGTTTGCGCATTGTTTTTCACCTAGGATTAATCACACTCGTAAAACTATAGTCTTATAAATACCTTACCTATCTGAATCTCTTGTTATCAGGAGGGGTGTTTATAATGCTTCGGCTATTATTTTTGCGGTTTTTACTTTACTGAAGGCAGAGTGTATAGTATCTGTTGCTATGATTTCTTCACAACCTGCAGATTGTAGTTTTTTTATGGCTGTTCCCGCAAAAAGTCCATGGGTGCAGGAGACAAAGACTTTTTTTGCTCCTTGTTTTTTTAGTTCCCAGATAGATGTTGCCATGGTTCCTCCTGTAGATATAATGTCATCGATGATAAGAGTGTTTTTATTTTTTACATTAACATTTTTTGGTGTTATTTTAATGGTGGATCCATTTATTCGGGTTTTTTCCATGTAATCCACCTCACATCCCAGTATTGTAGCGGTTTTTTTTGCTCGATCTATGGCTCCTGCATCTGGTGCTAGGACAAAATCTATGTGTTTGTTTTTAAAATAGTCTGCAATGGGATTTACTGCGGAGATGCTTTTAGCAGAAACTGTGAAAAAATCAAGGATGTGTTCTTTATGTGGATCAATGGTGATGATGTTATCGGCATAATGGCTGATAAGTTGTGCGATTGCTTGAGCACTTATTGGTTCGCCTTTTTTGAATTGTTTATCCTGACGGGCATATCCAAAATAGGGGATGACAACAGTGATTTGGGATGCTTTTGCTCGTTTCACCGCATCAAGCAGTAAGAAAAGTTCGATGATATGTTCATCGGGATACGTGGTTTGTATGATGGTGATTTTTTCATTTTTTATTGATTGTTTAAGACGGACATAGAGTTCACCATCTGGAAATCGTTTTATTTCAACAGGTATGATGTTGTGCTTGTCTATTGTTGCTACTTCTTTTGCAATATTTGTTGATGCTGAGCCGCCAATAAGATTCATATAAAACAATATGAAGGGAAAATCTGTTTTTAGCATTTCGGAAGAAAGTATTTATATTGCCATTGGTATTTGATTATCGGTCTGTGTGGGATGCAATGCAGCAATGTCAAGTGAAACCATGTTTTTTTCTCTGCCTTTGTTTAGTAGTTTTACTATTTTGTATGCCGGCTCAGGCTGATTCATCCAATGATCAGATTGAGGGGTCTTTTAGAGTTACTGTTGAAAACGGTATTGATTTTGACATGGTGTTTACAGGCGATGTTGAGAAAATTACCTTATCAGCCAGTGGAAAAACCTATACCCAGGCTCAGATCCATAGTATTTCAAGTTCAAATCCAGAGGTAATGGGTGCAATTAAATATGCGATTAAGGATAAAATTTCTACTCAGTTACAACAGAGTTTTCCCAAGGCGGAAATAACATCTGAGACAGAACTCCCTAGCTATAAGGATCAGTTATTTCATGATCAATACACCATTACATTAACAAATGGTTTTTTTGATCTTAACCAAAGCATAAACGCGCAGGATTTCATTAATGGAATGCTTGATGTGGGTGCGGTTGTCAATTATAGTTTTTCATTAACTGCGTCTGATGGTTGGAATAATTCTTTCACCGTTGTATTGCCCGATAACATAGGATACAAACGAACTACGGGTAAAGTAACAGGTGATGAAATTTTCTGGGAGGTCTTGAATGGAAAAGGAGATCAACCATCAAAAAATGCTGAAGTTGCATTACTTTATTCCTCGCCGACCTCCCCCACCAAAGAAAATGAAACCATTCATCTTTTATTTGAAATTGATGAAAGCCCGTTGCAAAAAACAATGTTTCATAGTATTTTTTCTGCTGAATCTTTTGATATCTCCTCGTTTCAGATGTTGCCTTCTTTCTTAACAAATGCAGGTGTTCTTCCAGCTGATGCCATACGATTATGTGTGATGAATAATCTTACTCAGTGGGATGAAATCCATCAAAAGATTTTGAACCCGTTGAATCAAAACATGATTAATCATTTTAAAACCTCATCATTTAATCAATCATTAGAAATGAGTTTTTCTTGGGATAATACTACTACTTCAGAAGCAGATCCACCATATAATGTTACCTTCATGGATGATGTTCCACCAATAAAGGGCGTTTTTACTGATGAAAACATTGATATGAGGATTTGTGGGATTTCATCAAAAGCAGTGTATGGTCTGGTAAATGCTGGAGCTAATGTTACTATTGCCTCAGCTGATGTTAATATTATGAGTGGTTTTGATCGGATAAATCAAGCGTATGATGGATCATTACTTCTGCCAGATCATGTGTTTTTACAAAATGAAAATAAGTATTCCTGGAATGAAAATGAAACCATTAATGGTTCGTTTTCTTCAGATGCAGCCCCAGTATATACTCATCCTCGTATTAATACAAATGTTGATATTGAAATTGAGAATACTGATTTGAATTTGTTGAGCTTTTTTACTGGTAAAACCGAGTTGACTATTGGGGTTCATTGCCGACAATCCCGGTATCGTAATGTAACCTCTCTTCCAGAACCATTTGATCTTCCTCAGAAAGTAGATATTGAGTTGTTAAATGCTGATGCTTTTCGATTATGTGTTCAGGAGGATGTGTTTTCTTCAGCGGATGTTTCATCATTTTTAAACAAGGAAAAAAATGATTTTGAGAATCTCTCCAAGGGGATTTTTCCGTCATTAAAAGGTGGTGCACAAGTAGATGAAAACAGTTTTGAGCAGTCCCTGAATTGGGATGGCAATATTTCGGATATGAAAGGATTTGAACCAGTTCAGGTTGATTCTTTTATGCATAGTTCATATCCGCTCTCGTTTTATTTTTCGTTTCTCCCGCCTTCTTTTAATATTGAAAGACAGAATGTGACTTTTTCTGGCATACCTGATGAAAACGTGACCTATGCTCTATTGTTTCCAGCTGGTGTTTCTGTGGTGTTTAATGATTCGTTGAATCGGGCGCAGATGGAAAAAAGCAATGGTAAAACAGTGATAACAATCTCTTTTAATGCATCAGAAGGAAATCTTATAGATGTGCTCTCTTTGAGTTTATATCCAAGCGCTGTTTATGTCATTGGGTTGTTTATTCCTTGTATTGTGAGTGTTATTATCACTCTTATTTTGTTTATCGTGGTTTATATTATTAGAAAAAAACGGAATCAATTCCGGGGCAATGGCCCAAATCGGGTTCCAACAGAGGAGGATTCCTACCAGGATCAAGAGTATTATGTTCCTCCGCCACCTCAAAATAGACGATGATGTTAATGTTGAACAAGGATGGTAGGAAGGAATTTTAAGAGACTAGGTATTTTTTTAAAGATAGGTTTTGCAAGTTTTGAAGGAAAATCCATATCCCCTTGTTCAGTGATGATTTCCTCAATGTTTTTTTCTTTGAATTTTTTGATGTATTTGTTGAATTGATGGTCTTGAAAGCTGTTAAAGATTTTTCGAAATTGCATTCCGACTTTGATTTCCCATGCGAGTTGTTTTGACCATTTTTCTTGATAGTGTTGTAGAACTGATATTGAAAAATCCTGTTGTTGTATTGCTTCATTTGCACTACGGGCACAGTATTTTGCTCCCAGTAATCCAGGATATAATCCTCCGCCAGAGGTTGGTTTTACTTGTGCTGCTGCATCACCAGCAAGCATAATATTATTATCCACCATTTTTTTTAATGGACCAAGTGGAATGTTGCCTGCATTTTTTTGTTCGATGTTTGTATTTTCTAGATATGGAGCGGTTAATGAACTGTTAAATAAATTTTTAAAATAGTGAAGAGGTGAATGGGCGGTATTTTGTTTTATACAGAGCCCGATTTTTGCTTGTGTTCCATCTTTAGTGATAGGGATCATCCAAGCAAAAAACCCTGGTGCGATGGTGTTTCCTACAAAAATCTCAACGAAATCTGATTCAAGGTTGGTATTGGTAACTGTGGCATTAATGCCATAAAGATATTCTTTTGGTTGTGGAAAATTACAGACATCCCGTATTTTTGAATAAGGCCCATCGGTTCCAATGACTAAGGGTGTTTTGATGTTTTGTTTTTGTGATGTGACTAATTCAACCATGTTTTTTTGTTTTTGTACGGAAAAAATTCGTTGATTAAGGTTAATTTTTGCTCCATTTTTTTTTGCTTGAGACATCATTTTTTGATCAAATACTTTTCGATTGATGCAATAGGCATGTGTTTTGTTTCCACCAATGGTAAGGATTTCTCCTGATGGTGAGTGAATATGTGCTCCTTTTAACCTGGTTTGAACGATACCTTTTGTGGAAAATGGAACTAAATCAAAAACCCTGGGTGTGACAAGTCCTGCGCATTGAACGGGTGTTCCAATTTCTTTTTGTTGTTCGAAAAGAAGGGTTTCTCTGTTTTTTTTAGCAAGATCATTAGCTATAGAGCAACCAACTGGTCCACCACCAACGATACAGACATCAGGTTCTTGCATAGGATTCTTTTCCCGTATACTGCCAAAGATTTATAATAGAATCGTCCATATGTTGATAAAAATTCTTTTATGGGTGTTACACGTAATATGGGAAAGGGTATGATGCTATGGATGATTTGTTTTCTTTTTAAAAAAAGTAGAGAACAAGAGGAATCAGAAGAAAATAACGATCAACCGGATTTACTCTGTCGTTTTGTGTTAGATGGTAATGGTAAAACCGTTGGTGAAAGTGTAGCGATTCAAAGTGATGTGTTGATTGTGAAGGATAAAAAAGATTTTTTGGGTATTCCTCTGAAACATATTGAGGAAAATGGAAAAAAATTATTGGTGAAGGGGCTAGTTGATACGTCTAAAGCAAAAGAACTTGGTGAAGCATGGAGGGATGCATCATATGAAGAGATTGATTTAGAGGAAGAGGAATAACATCTATGGATTTTGAGTATAAGATGGTCATTGTAACCCGTAAGGATTTAAAGCTTTCTGCTGGTAAACTTGCTGCTCAGGTTGCTCATGCAGCGGTAACCTGTGCTCTTGAAACCAAGAAAAAGAATAAAAAATGGTTTTCAAAATGGATGCGTGAAGGAGCAAAAAAAGCAGTGGTAAAAACAGAGAGTGTCGATGATTTTATTTTTCTTAAACAAAAGGCGGATTCATTAAACATTGAATCAGTAATCATTACTGATGCTGGGCATACACAGATTCCTGCGGGAACAAAAACAGTATTTGGTGTTGGCCCAGCGCCAACTAATCTACTTGATCAAGTCACAGGTGATCTTTCATTATTATAACGATATGAACAGAAATTGAAAAAAGGGTTTTTTTATTTTTCACGTTTTTTTGAGAAAAACACTGCAATCAATAGAAACGCAGTGACTAATGCGAATAATTCAAATCCAGGTGTTCCACCAGATACATCCCCTGTTGTTGATTGTGTATCATCAGTATATGGTGATTCTTCATTTGGTGCATAATCAACCCACCATTCAGCAGAGGTGTCTCCATATTCAGTGTATTCTGCAGCAAAACCCCATATCTCTTCAATTTTTGTAGAAGTGCCAACAATCTTGTAGGTTGCAGTAATGGTTTTTCCACTGACAGTTATTTCAGGATTAATATCGCCTTGTAAGGTTTTTCCATCAATGGTCGTTGCTATTCCAACACCCTCGCCATTTAACCATATAAAATAATAGTAGGAATCGCTTGTGTTTAAGTGCATATGATAGCTAATCATTTCCGAGTGGACGATGGATCCATCCACGGTTAATGATAATTTAACTTTATTTTCACCTATGGCATATTTGATTTCAGTAATGTCTATATTTGGTTTGTTTTCAATACCTATATTCCATCGATATCTGCCATTATTCCAATCGTAATGCATAATGTCATTTGTTGTATCTTTGATGGAGTCTGATTTGGTTTCTATGAATGGTTGGTTATCTTCGTTAGCGTTTTCAGAATCATCAGATTCACCGGAATCAGTTGTATCATCTATACCAAAAAGATTTTGGAAAAAATTGATTATTTGTTTGATAAAAGGAATGTTTCTAAAGAAATCAACAATTTTGGTAAGAGGACCATCTTGGGTTTTTAAGAAAGTGTTTTGTGAGTTTATTGTTGCCTGTGAAACAGTAACAAAGGGTGTAGATATCAGAATTAAAACGAGAAATATAACAGTAATTTTTTTCATATCAAATACCACAGGTATATCTTTTTTTATAGAAGATACATAATGGAAAGTAGATATATATAATTATTGCATTATAAATAGATGGTGTAAATAATATTTTTCTAAATATCAAATGTACATCCCTGTTTTCATTTGTCAGATTGTTTTAATTTTGAAGAATCGTTGAAAAATGAAAATATAATTGAAAAGTAATTTCCACTATAAAAGGAAAAAAAAGAAAATGAGAACGAAATTAGTTCTCTAAGCTTTTTTCTTTAGTATAAAAACAATCGCTGCAAACGCAGTGATCAATGCGAGCAATTCAAAACCGGGTGTTCCGCTTGGCGGTGGTGTATTAATATTTGTTCCATCATCACCGGTTTCTCCGGTATCTCCAGTTTCACCTGAGGTATCGTCACCAGTATCATCTCCTCCGGTATCTCCAGAGTCTCCACTAGAGCTACCTCCTTCATACCATGCATATGATTCTGGTGCCCAGTCTGCCCAATATTCACCAGCCATCCCTTCCGAGAGATCGTGGAACTCTTGTGAAAATCCCCAAAAGGCATCGATTGCGGTAAAAGTGCCAACTGTATCAAAGGTCACAGTTATCGTATTTCCAGATGCACTTATTTCAGGTTCAAAGTCCATCTCATATGATCCTTCTTCCGTGCTTACTCCCATGCCAAACCCTTCGCCATTTGCCCAACCAGCAGTGTAATAGGAGTCTGTTGTATTGAGCCAGATTGTGTAAGTTATACCTTCGGAACTAGCAATTGTTCCTGCAACTTTCATTGACAATGTCAGTTGATCTCCGGTTACCGAATATGTTAAGTCTGTTATGTCGATATTTGGCTTATCTCCAATGTTGGTATCCCAACCCCATGTCGTATCTGTATACTGCCAGTGATATACATCCCCTGTGGGATCGGTCACGCTTTCTGCCGTTACAGTGGCCCCAATCGCTGCTAAAAGAACCAAGCTGATAGGCAATGCTATTATTTTTTTCATATTGAATTTCTCCATTTTTTTAAGATGATGGTCTAACAGGATTAATCTTTTATAATTGTCGATTTGTTCTGTGTTTTTATAGCCAATAAAACAAAGATAAGAGGTAGGAAAAATGGAAAGAATGCAAAATAATAATTGAATGAATTTTGAATTGAATGAATGTTTTTGCTCGCTTTTTTCCGGTTTTTGCTTAAAAAAACCAAAACGTTTTTATTTATTTTATGTTATTTCATTTGTAAATCTCTTAGGAGGAATGGATGCGATGAGTGATGTAATTAAATCCTTTGGAAATAACGCAGGAAAATTGTGGAAAACACTTAGTGATGAAGGGCCTCAGGTTCGGTCGAAATTATTGCAATCTACTAATCTTACTAAAGATGAGTTTTATGGTGCAATTGGTTGGCTTGCTCGTGAGGATAAAGTGAGAAAGGATAAGAGAACGTATAAAATTGGAGATACAAATCTTATGGATAAAATTGGTGAGGATGCTGGCAAAGTGTGGAGTGTTTTACAAAAAAGAAATGATATTGATGTATCTGCGATTGCTCGAATCGCTAAGGTAAGAAAAAGGGATTGTTATTCGGCTTTGGGTTGGCTTGCTCGCGAGGGAAAAATTACGGCAAAAATTGCGGTTAGAAAAAAGTAATAATCATTTATTTCATTTTTTTCTCCGAAATATTATTAGCACAATCAGTCATGTTAATGTTTAAATGAAATCTGAGATTCGTTTGCTTGGAATCGATGATGCGCCTTTTTCATTTGATGAGAAAAAATCATTTGTTATCGGTGTTGTCATGCGGGCAAATGGATATGTTGAAGGAGTGTTAAAAAAAGATATTGATGTTGATGGAACTGATGCTACTGCTTCTTGTATCGACATGATTCGTTCAACTCGGCATAAGACTCAATTACATGCGGTGCTTTTGGATGGGGTTACCGTTGGTGGATTTAACATCATTAATGTTGAAGATATCTTTCAGAAAACACATATTCCAGTGATTACAATTACTCGAGAAAAACCTGATGTTGAATCGATAAAGACGGCGTTGCAAGCTCATTTTTCTGATTGGTTTGAAAGATTTGGTCTTATGATCAAACAAAAAGTGTATACGGTGAAGACCAGGCATAATGATATTTTTGTAACCTGTGTGGGTGTTTCTATTGAAAAGGCAAAAGAAATAATAAGGCTTTCAACGATACGAGGCGTCATTCCTGAACCAATCCGTGTTGCTCATATTATTGCATCTGGTGTCAGGAGAGGTGAATCTCATGGGAAAGCCTAAAGCAAAGGTTGATGAAACCGATTGTTTATCTTGTGGTGGATGTGTTTCTGTCTGCCCAAATGATGCTATAATGATGAAAAATAAAATCGCATTTGTAAATGTTGAAAAATGTGTTTCTTGTGGTATTTGTGTGGATACCTGCCCTATTAGTGCTATTTCTATGGAGGGATATGACTGATGAAATATGATGTTGTTGTGATTGGTGGTGGTCCAGCTGGGAGTGTTACTGCTCGATTCGCTGCTGAACATGGTGCACGGGTAGCAGTTGTTGAACGTCGCCCTGAAATTGGTATTCCTGTGCTTTGCGGTGAAGGCGTGAGCCAGCGGATTGATAATTGGGGTATGCTTGAAGGAACCCGTTGGATTGCAGGAAAAATGGATGGAGCAAAGATTTTTTCACCTGATGGAACCATGGTAACCTTATCTAAGGAGATGGCTGGTAATGAAACTGGTTATGTTATTTATCGAGATATTTTTGATAAGGAACTTGCTCGTCAGGCGGGAAAGGCTGGCGTTGATTTTTTGATGAAGACTGAAGCAATAAATCTGTTGAAAAAAGAAGGAAAACCAGCGGGTGTAAGAGTTAAGAATTTTTCCAAAGAATATGATATTGAAGCTGATCTAGTTGTAGCCGCTGATGGAGTGGAATCAAAAATTGCGCAATGGGCCGGTGTGAACACCACGGTGAAACCAAATGATCTTGAGACCTGTATTCAGTATACCTTGACTAATGTTGAGTATCCCTCTGATTATGCTGAGTTTTATTTAGGAAAAAACATTGCTCCCGGAGGGTATATTTGGATTTTTCCAAAAAAAGATAACACGTTTAACGTAGGTATTGGTATTCTAGCCAGTTTAAGCAAACCCGGTCTTGCAAAAAAATTATTAGATGATTTTATTAAGTCTCGTGCTGAATTGAAAAGGGGCACATGTTTGCGGGTGCTTACTGGTGCAGTTCCTGTTGCTAAACCAGTGAAAACAGTGTATGATCATCTGTTACTTGTTGGTGATGCCGCCCGTCATGCTGATCCAATCACAGGTGGTGGGTTGACCACTGCTTTGGAAGGTGGTAAGATTGCCGGTGAGGTCATTGGGAAAGCAGTAAAAAATCAATCGTTTGATGAGGAATCATTAGCGGAGTATGAGACCCGGTGGAAACAGGCATTTGGTCATAAACTGAACAGGAATTATCTTGTGAAAGATATTATGCTTGATTTTGATGATAAAACATTAAATATGCTTGCTGACTCGGTAAAGAATTATAAGTTTGAGGAGTTTAGCACGTTGAGTTTAGTGAAAGCATTGGTGTTGAAACATCCAACATTGCTGATGAAATTAAAACCATTGATGAAGTTATCAGAGAAAAAAAAGTGATTGGGATAATCTTATGAAATGGGGTCTTGTCTGTAGTACAAGCGTGAAAAAATCTGTTTCTTTAGGAAAAGATATTTATGATTTTCTCTCTGAAGATGATACGGTGCTTGTGGAAAAGTCTGTTGCAAAAAAATGTGATTTAAAGGGATCATCATTCGCGGATTTAAACAAAAAAGCTGATGTGGTGGTGACCGTGGGTGGTGATGGCACCATTATTCGAACGTTGCGTGATGTAGAAAAACCTATTTTTGCGATAAACTCTGGAGGTATGGGGTTTTTATCTGAGGTTGAATCAAAATATGCGATGAATGGGTTAAAACAGGTGATGAGTGGTGATTATAATGTTGAACAACGATCAAAAATAAAGGTTCATCTAAATGATACTCGTCTTCCTGATGCAGTTAATGAGGTCACCTTGCAAACAGCTCGTATCGCTAAAATAATGTATTTTCAACTCTTTGTTGAAAATGAGTTAGTGGAGACATTGGGTGCTGATGGAGTGATTGTTGCCACGCCAACGGGTTCAACCAGTTATTCTCTGAGTGTTGGTGGACCCATTATGGACCCTTCTGTTGAAGCGATGATTATTGCCCCGCTTGCCCCGTTTCGGTTATCAACTCGACCGTGGATTGTGCCGTTTAACAAAAAAATTAGGTTGAATGTGCTTCCTAAAAGTAAGGAAACAAAAGTAGTTGTTGATGGGAATTACACGAAAATGGTCACTTGTGATGATACCATTGTTATTACTAAATCTGAAAAAAAAGCTCGGTTTATTCGTTTTGGTGAATCCTTTTATCAGATGGTGCGGTTAAAGCTGGTGCGATAACGTTATGAGCTTGTTCAGAAAAACGAAAAAAGAAGAGACTGTGCCGACCCAATGGAAGATAACCCGGGATTGTTTATCCTTTATTTTAGAAAGTGCAAAATCGGTTCATCCAAATGAATTTGCTGGTCTATTACGGGTTGATGATATTTCTAAAGATACAATTATTGAGTTGATGCTTCTTCCAGGGACTATTTCTGGGAGTTCTCATGCTATTTTCCAGTTGCATATGAGACCGATTGATTTTAGTCTGGTTGGAACCATTCATAGCCATCCTTCCCCATCGTTTTATCCTTCAGAGGCAGATCTAACTTTGTTTCGAAAATATGGTAGAATTCATATTATTGTTGCCCATCCATATAATGTTGATAGTTGGCAGGCCTATGATGGAAAAGGAAATAAAATTGAGGTAAGAGTTATTTAATACCCTTGTTGATATTAGTGTATGGGATGGTGAAAATAGTCTATGAGTGTTTCTCCTATTGATGTGGTTTTCTTTGCGGCATTGGTCCCAATTTTTGGCGTTATTTTGTTTTGGTTTATTCAATTGTTATTTATTGAAAGTTTGAAATATGTGTTATCCTCAATTAGTGCAAGACATCAGCCGTTGACTCGGTTTACTAATTTTCTTGGTATATTTTTTCAAACTGCGTGTCATGCCTTGGGTTACACGGTGACCAAAAGCGGGATTGAAAAAGTTCATGTTAGTGTTGATTATGGAAATGTTGCTCCCAAAAAAAACCGTAAAGGGGTTGGTGAATGGTTTGCTAATGCTTTTTTGTTTATTGGTCCTTTTTTTATTCCTGCTCTTTTGCTGTTGATTTTTTTACCTTTTTTGATGAATGGTGGTTTTGCTCTTGCATCTCAATCATCATATTCCTTTGCGGAGGGATTATTCATATATGGTCAGAATTTGTATACATTTTCTCTGAGTTTTTTTTCTTTTCTTGCTACAATTGATCTTTTACATCCTGCACATCTGGGTTTCTTTCTGCTGTTAATCAGTTTAGGCTTGGGAATTCGACCAAGTTATATTGGTAAGAAACCTCGCAAAAAAGTTGATATGCTTTATGATCTGAAAAACATTCGTTATAATGTGTTACATAAGCCCCTTTATATTTTCATGCTTTTTCTCAGTGCATATTTATTTTTTTACATTTCGTTATTGCTTCAGCAGGACTGGTATAGTATCTTGTTTTCTGTTTTTGGTTGGTTAAGTATTATCTCTATTGTTGCCTTACTCATTGCTCATGTGATTTTGTTTTTTATTAAAACCACCGATGAACTACCCACCATATGGAGAATGCTTTGTTTCATTATGGTCCCTATCTCTTACATTGGAATTCGAAGTGTGTTTTATGTGTATCCTGTTACTTATTTGACCAGTCTGTCTCTCATTTTTATGATTCTGGTAACCGTGCTTGTTACGGTGTTTCTCTATTCCCGGTTCACCAATACATTTAAAACTAGTTTTTTTATGAATTTACTGAAAAACAAAAAGAAGAGGAAGGATGATGGATCAAGACGAATTATTAGAAAGTGAACAAGTTGAAAAGAGAGTGTCACCTCATCCCCTATCATTCATGGGTCTTCAATCCTTATGTATTTTTCTTATTGCTTGGGGATTAATTTTTGGATGGTTAGTTAATTTTTCTGATTTTAGCTCATTTTTTAGAGAGGGAGGAACCATTAATTTTATTTTACTTGCTGCAGTGTGGAGTATTGTCATATTACTTGCTGGCGTTATTGCTTCTCTAGTACAAGTCCTCTGGCGGATTTTTTTCTTATATCTTTCTATTGTTGCAACAGGCCTTGTTATCATTGTCTGGCTTGGTTTGTATGATGCATCAACCGTGTTTTTACCAGTGTTTACGGTTGTTGTTTCCATCATCGGGTTTCTTATCGTTGAATTGTTCCGTCGATCTCATCAGTATATCATTTCAAATCAACGGATTGTGTTTAAAGGAGGAATTGTAACAAAAGAACAACGAACCCTCCGATATGATAAAATCTCTGATATTAACACGAAACAAGGAGTGTTAGGACAAATCTTTGGTTTTGGAACTATTATTCCTATTAGCCAGTCTGGTTTTGGGTTGGGAACCGATCAGTCCTTTGCAGGCGGCGGCCTCCAGGGCAACGCAAGTAAAAAAATCGGTTTATTCGGTTTTTTTGGTGGTGGAAGAGAAGTGCAAACTCCTCGAACCAGGAGTTATTATGAATTACATGGGGTTTTTCCATTCAAAGAAATGAAAAAAATCGTTGAACAATATGTGCAAGGAAGTGTTGTGACACCATATCAACAGGAGCAGGTGAAGTTTCAGGAGGAACAGCGTGATCTTCAAAAGGAGATGCGTGATTTATTAAAAAAACAGAAGAAACTGGATGTTGAAGAAGAAGCTTCTGAGGATAAATAAAAAAAGAGGTATCTGTTTTCTCTTTTCTTAGCAAAGATAGGGGATAAATTTGAGATGATTCCAAAGGAACTGTTTTTAACGAAGGGAAAAGGCATTCATGCTCATCGACTGCAATCCTTTGAACTGGCATTAAGAGATGCAGGGATTGAAACATGCAATCTGGTTCATGTTTCTAGTATTATTCCACCAGATTGTAAAATCATTTCAAAGGAGGAAGGAATTCAAAAAATAAAACCTGGTCAGATCACATTTTGTGTTCTTGCGGTTCATCGAACCAAAAGAGCACATCAGCAGATTGGTGCATCTATTGGTCTTGCCAGACCGAAAAACAGAAAGATTCATGGATATATTGCTGAACATCATCAGAATCAGTGTTCACCAGATGAGATCAAAAAACATGCTGAAGATCTTTCCCTTCGTATGCTTTCAACCACTGTTGAGGTCCCTGAAAATAAAGGAGTTGGAAAAAGTGAACAGCAACATCTATCTTTTCAGAAAGACTGTGAAATAGATAGTGTTTTTGCTTATGAGTCTGATACCCTAAAGGACAACTGGACCACGGTTATCGCTGCAGCAGTATTTCTTTTTGATTGAATAGAAAATTTTCAAAAAATTGTTCTTATTGCTGAAAAAAATAAAAAAATACTTTATATAGGTCCATGTTTTTACTGTGTTTAATAATTTGTTCGGTTAAACATGATGGATAGGTGAGATGTTTATGATGCAAGAATTTGTGAAATGGTTTGAAGATCTACGAATCGAAGATGTTCCCTCTGTCGGAGGAAAAAATGCTTCATTAGGGGAGATGATCCGTAATCTTGGTGAAAAAGGCGTCAGTGTTCCGGGTGGATTTGCAGTTACTGCTTATGCATACAAATACACCATGGAAAAAGAGGGAGTGGATAAAAAAATAGAGGATATTCTCTCAGATCTAAATACTCATGATGTGACTAATCTATCAGAACATGGTGAAAAAGTTCGAAATCTTATTAGAAATACACCATTGCCTGATGAGGTTGCTGATGCGATCCGGAAACATTATCGTGAGATGGAACAACGCTATAATGAATCAGTTGATGTGGCAGTGAGAAGTAGTGCTACTGCTGAGGATTTACCTGATGCAAGTTTCGCAGGTCAACAGGAGACCTATTTAAATGTGCGTGGTGAAGAGGAACTCCTTGAGAAGGTCAAGGATTGTTTTGCTTCTCTATTTACGAATCGTGCCATTTCTTATCGGGAGGATAAAGGGTTTGATCATTTCAGTGTGTATCTTTCTGTTGGTGTGCAAAAAATGGTTCGATCTGATCTTGCATCCTCTGGAGTAATGTTTTCTATTGATACGGAAAGTGGATTTAAAGATGCAGTGTATATCACCGGAGCTTATGGTCTTGGAGAAAACGTGGTGCAGGGAGCAGTAAACCCTGATCAGTTTTATGTGTTTAAACCAACGTTAAAACAAGGTTTTAAACCTATTTTGGAGAAAAAACTGGGTTCAAAAGAAAAACGAATGATCTATGGGGAAACAGGAACTATTCAGGAACCAGTTAGCATTGATGACCAAAGACACTTTGTCATTTCTGATGAAGAACTTCTCACCCTTGCTCGTTGGGCTAGTATTATTGAGGATCATTATGGAAAACCAATGGATATTGAATGGGCCAAAGATGGAAAAACCGGTGATTTGTTCATTGTACAAGCGCGTCCTGAAACCGTGCATTCTCAGAAGGATGTGGCGATGCTTGAGACGTATGTGCTTGAGGAAAAAGGTAACATTCTCTCGCAGGGTGAAGCTGTTGGCAGTCGAATAGGACAGGGCAAGGTCAATGTAATTGAATCAGCAGCAAACATTGATCGTTTTCAAAAGGGACAGGTCCTTGTGACAGATATGACTGATCCTGATTGGGAACCAATTATGAAAATCGCTGGTGCTATTGTCACTAATCGAGGTGGACGAACCTGTCATGCCGCTATTATTTCCCGGGAGCTTGGTATTCCCTGTGTTATTGGTGCTGGTGATGCTACTGAGAAACTATCAAATAACACAGATGTTACGGTTGATTGCTCTGAGGGAACAGGAAATATCTATGAAGGATTGCTGAAATATCGGGTGGATAAGGTCAAGCTTGATACTATTCCAAAGACAAAAACAAAGATCATGATGAATGTAGGGACTCCTGAGAAAGCATTTCAGCAAGCTCAACTACCTAGTGATGGTGTAGGTCTTGCTCGTGAGGAGTTTATCATTAATTCTCATATTGGTATTCATCCTCTGGCGTTACTTGAATATGATAAATTAAAACATCTTGTTGATGACAACCCTAAGGTTGCTGAAGTGGTTAAAAAAATCGATGAGAAAAGTGCTGCTTATCCTGATAAAGAGACTTTTTTCATTGAGACGTTAGCTCATGGTATTGCAAAGATTGCAGCTGGTTTTTATCCAGATGATGTGATTGTTCGTATGTCTGATTTCAAGACCAATGAATATGCAAATCTTGTTGGTGGATATCTATATGAACCTAAGGAACATAATCCTATGATTGGATGGCGTGGTGCCTCCCGGTATTATGATGATAAATATAAACCAGCCTATGGTATGGAATGTAAAGCAATCAAAAAAGTTCGTGATGAGATGGGGCTTACTAATGTGAAACCAATGATTCCATTTTGTCGAACTCCTGATGAAGGTCGTAAGGTCATTGAGGTGATGAATGAGTTTGGTCTGCGGCAGGGAGAAAATGATCTTGAAGTCTATGTGATGTGTGAGATTCCTTCTAATGTGGTGGTTGCTGATCAGTTCGCTGAAATCTTTGATGGGTTTAGTATTGGATCAAATGATCTGACACAGCTTACTTTGGGTCTTGACCGTGATTCTGATTTGGTTGCTCATATTTTTGATGAACGAAATGACGCAGTGAAACGATTAGTGGCCCAAGTGATTAAAACTGCTCATAATCATACTCCTCGAAGAAAAGTAGGGATTTGCGGCCAGGCTCCATCTGATTTCCCGGAGTTTGCGGAGTTTCTGGTTGAACAAGGCATTGATAGTATCTCATTGAATCCTGATACGGTTGCAAAGACTCGTTTTAATATCGCAGATACTGAACAAAAGATGACCGTTGAAGCAGTGTAACATCCTCTTTTTTTCTTTTCTTATTTTTCTCTTTTTTTTGCTGAATCTTTTTATGAGTGAAGTGTATTGTTCATAGTTATGGATGTTATCCCTGTTGTTCATTTAAAATATCAAATACTTTCAAAGACAAAAAAAAGTGCCTCTGTTCGTGCATTACTTGATGACCATTCTCTTTCATCAGTGTATTTGTATGATGAACAGGGCATCATGAAAAATCATCCTCAGGTGGATTTTTATCAAAAACTGTCCAAGGTGTATGAGTTATGGGTTGATGCTGGACCCCGGGATGTTGGTGATATTGTTGATACGGTGTTTTCTGGTGCGAAAAAAATTGTGCTGAGGCCATCTTATTGGGTGGAACCGGATTTGAAAACCATTCGTGATCTTACGGACCATCAGTTGTTTTGTCATTATGATGTTGATGTAACACAAAGAACGGAAAAGATTGGGCATCATATCCCAGATTATGATTTCGATGGAATTGTTGTTTTTGTTCATGGAGACTGGAAAAAGAGAAGGTTTGCAACAGAAGAAAAAATAAAAAATCTTGCAAAAAAAGAAAATGCTTTTGTGTATGCCCCAAATAGCAAGGATCAATCCTATTGGAAATCCATTGGTTTTAATGGAATGTTAGTTGATATAAATCATTTTCCTGAGGTGATCTCATGAATGATGATGCAAAAAAAATCATTGCTTTTTTAATGAAACGTAGTGGAAAAACAACGTTACCTGAATCAGAGTTTTATCTTACTATTTCTATGGATCTACAGTGGTGTCCACCTAAACAGGCAAAAGCATTTGTAGCTAGTGCAGTTCAAGCAGGATTATTAACTAAAAAGGATGATCAATTATCCCCCACCTTTGATGTGAAGGCTGTTTTAATTCCTACAGGTTTTAAACCATCTGTTGATATGTTTCAAAAAAAAATACTGAAGCCTTCTGATTCCAAACAAGATATTGTTCAACAATTAAGTGATGCCATAGCAGAAAAAACTGATGATTCAGTTGATCAAATTAAGAAAACTATTGAAACTCATGCAACTGAAAAAATGGTTTCTAAAAATGTTGCAGCGCTTCTTCTTGCGAAAAAATATGATATCGCCATTGATTCTTTTCTTCCATTGGTAAAAGATCAATTATTCAAAGAAAATAAAGTATAATGGGAAACAGCAGCACTCCCATGAGATGACTTCGTCTTACATTCCATTGCACGGGAAGAAGACCTAGAAAGGTTGCCACAAGCAGGATGAATAATCCCATGAATCCGGTGAAAAGAAACACGAGGACAGCAATAAGGGTGATGGTTCCACCAACGAGTGGTTGATAGGGAAGTTTTGAAAAATTTTTTGCGAAGAGTTTTCCTACATAAAGTGTTGAAAAATATGAGAGTGTTCCACCTAAAAGAAGTACCATGAGCATATAACTGAGATTGGTGGGCATCAGAAGTTGTGTCCATTCGTTTACGGTAATGAGTTGCATGGCTGCAAGGGTGGCTCCGCTTCGTGAACGAAGTATGATGAATAGCACGATGACCACAAAAAAAGCACAGGCCGTGTTTACTGCCGAGAGAGTGACGATGGTTTGTTTTTTTGAGGATTCCCCTCGGGCATTCATCGCTAGAATTGTTCCTGTTGCTGAGGTTATACCTGGGATGATGGAGACAAGGATTCCTCCTCCGCTGCCGGTGATCACAGAGAGAACGGAGCTTTTTTTGGTTTGTTTATCAATCTTGGGATCTGATAGGTCTTGATCGGGAATAGTAGGTTTGGTCGCTAATGAAGTAAGGAGTGTTGGTAAGCCAAATAAACCTGAGAGCATGGGAAAAAGCACGGGTGAATCAAGTCCGATGGGTGAACTTACGGGTAGTTCTAAGGCGATGTATCCAAATATACCGGCTAGAAAAAAGAGAAAGGTTGCAAAGAGCATTCCTAATATCGCAGGTGTTTTTCCTTTAAATCCGAAATCATCGATTTTTCCTTTTTCTGTGGCAAGCATGAGGAGGGTTATGGCGATGAGGACAAAAATCATGATTTCTTGTAGTGTTGAGTAAAATTGGATGGGAACTCCAATGATCAATCGTATAGGGTAGAGGAGTAGAAAACTGATGAGTATTGCGCCGTAGCTTCCCATTGCTGAGAGGGCGACGGCTTCATAGCCTTTTCCTTCAAGGAGTAGACTGTGAGCAGGGAGAACGGAGAGTGCAGTGTCTGCGTCTGGTGCACCCAAGACAGTACTTCCGAATGTAAAAAAATGAGAAAGAAA
>CAZVKY010000016.1:26654-28001 GCA_964627915.1 uncultured Thermoplasmatales archaeon | reverse complement strand
AACTTGTTGATCTCAATTGTCGTACTCTTTACCTTGCTTTTGGTTATGATATCTCCAGTTTCTCTTGGAATAATCAATGCACCATTCTCTTTTTCTATTAAACAATCTTTTGATACTGGTCCTAATTTCAATACTCAACAATGGGAGCAGGTTGATTATATCATCATTACATGTTCTTCTATCGTACCATCATTAACTGATTTTATTGATTGGCAAATAGATAAAGATCATACGGTTGAAATCAAAACTATTTCTTGGATTGAAGAAACCTATGAAGGTCAAGACATTCAAATGAACATTCGTATGTTTCTTAGAGATATTTATCATTCATATAATCATACCCTTCGATATGTTCTTCTTATAGGAAACAATGAGGATATTCCTCATCGAGAAATCTCAATAGATAAAGGATATGGTCATCCCCAGACGGATTTTTATTATGCTGAGCTAACAAATACTGATGAACGATCTTGGGATTCAGATGAAGATGGAAACTATGGTGAACTTGATGATGATTATGATCTTAAAAATGAAATAATTGTAGGACGGATACCATTCAGTGATCCGCTTCTTGTCTCAAGGGTTTTAGAAAATACCATTGAATTTGAGGGGAATAATAATTCGTTTTATAAAAAACATATGTTGTTGATGGGTGCATTTCTCTGGAATAATACAGATACTGCTCAGTTGATGGAATCCATTCGGTTGAATCCTAACCTAGATGATTGGACGGCAACAACGCTTTATGAACAAAATGATGATTTCTGGTCTAGTAGTGTTTGTGACTTTTCGTTAACAAAAGAAAATGTGATTACTGCATGGAACCAAAATGATGCAGCTTTTGTGAATTGGGCAGGTCATGGAACACCTATTTCAACTCATATACTTGGAAATGATAATGCAAGTTTCATTTCTTCTTTTGATATTTCTCGTTTTGACAAGTTGAAACCATCAGTTATCTTTGCCAATGCTTGTAACAATGCAAATCCTTTCGCTGAGAATAATCTTTGTTACACATTTATGAAACATAATGCCGTTGGATTCATTGGTCCAAGCACGCTTTCACAGGCAAAATCCGAATGGCAGCATGAGAATGATGGTGTTTCTCAATCATTTAATTTCTATGTTACGGATCGTTTTCTTTCAGGATCTCTTAATCTTGGTGAATCATTTTATTTTGCGCTTAACAAAATGAATGATCAAGGGTTATGGTTTGATTCCTTTTTTGAAACAAATACCTGGGGAACATTATATGGAATACCTGATCTTTCAATAACTGCGGTAGGTACGTATCCACAATTACAGTTTAAAGAAGTTATCGATGGATATGGAGTATCAGTGAATATT
>CAZVKY010000016.1:0-26554 GCA_964627915.1 uncultured Thermoplasmatales archaeon | reverse complement strand
ATCTGTTTTTTGAAGATTTGAGATTGTTCCAATATAAACTATCGAGTAGGTGAACGTGACATCTGAGTTGATTATGGATTTTTTGTGATCGTCATTTAATTCAGTAGGGCTAGTTTCTTGACTGATTGTTATTGGTAAAATGATAAAGAAAATCATGAAAATAGTTAAGATGAAGATATATTGTGTTTTGTCCATATGTTTCACTGTAAAAGTTATCTCTATAAAAGTTTAAATATCTTTTTATTAGAATAAAAAATTGATTCACTTTCTCTTAGATCTATTTTTTTGTTCTGTTGGGTAAAGCATGTACAATAACTTTTTTATAATTTCATTTAACAAGTATACAGTTGAGGAAAGCGTATGCATCAGCAGTTAGTATCTAACCTGAATAATACTTTAACATATATGTTAAAAAGAGTATTCACGTTTATCTTATTATCTTTATTGTTAACAAATATGATACTAAATATCACGGTCATTGGATTGTCTCCTTCCATTTCTATTATTAGTCCAAAGGAAGGATTCTATGAAGATACGATAAAGATTGAATGGCTATTAAATAACAATAATGATATATCTTTTGAGATTCATATGTATTATACTCAATTAGGGAATGATACTTGGAATCCATTGAATACTGATCCAATTATTAATGCTCGTGAATACCTATGGAATACTACACTTGTACCTGATGGAGAATATAAAATTATGATTGTAGGAGAGGGCAACAACACCATAATTCATGAGAAAAGTGAAGTTTTCACTATTTATAATGGTAACAATGACATTCAATTTCAAGATGCATATATTATTGATACTACAATTAATTCATCTGATTATGTAAAAAATGGTGATGATGTTAAGATTATCATCAACGTTACTGATTCGGTTGATCTTCAAGAAACTGATTTGGTAGCTAATCTTTCTCAATTAGGGGGAAATAATGCAGTGCCAGCAAAGTCGTATGATGGACTGACGGCTATTTGGACTGTTGAAAATGTTCAATGTATGCCATTAAATGAAAGACTTAAAGTTAACATATTTGTTAGAAAAATAGAAGAGAAAAAATTATATATCATATCTGATAATAAATTACCGAAGGTAAATATCTCTCGGCCAATCAATGGATTATATATCAAAAATAAAAAAATTATGCCTCTTCAAAAAACCATCATTTTGGGTAATCCTACTATTGAATTACATGTTGAAGATGAAAATGGAATTAACAAAATCAGCTACTATCTGAATCACAAGTTAATCACTGAGACCATTAATCCGATTGAACACACGATTGAACTATCTCAGCGGTTAATTGGAACGACGATGTTTTCTGCAGTAATAGTTGATAATGCGGGTAATCAACAAACTATTGATCATCGATTATTCATCATTAATTTCTTTTAAAGTATCAACATCATTTCCAAATCAACAAGAGTAAAATTTATATTTACAAGAACTCATATTATTTTAATGACTAATGAAGGTTCTTTGTTAAAAAAATTTTCTTATAAACTTACGTTCATTAGTATCATAATCATTCTATTTATGAATGTGATCTTGTTCAACCAATTTGCCATATCAGAACACCTTTGTTCACCTTCTTCCCAAGCTTCTATTCCGAAACTTAAATGGGAACCAAAATTTTTCGATTTTGGTTTTGTTCATAAAGATCAAACTTACACAACTACATTTGAAATTTGGAACAATGGAACTGGTGAGATGTTCTGGCAAGTAGATCCCTGTAAAAATTGGGTAACACTCCATCCGAGAATTGGAAGTTCAACAGGAGAACATGACCTAGTGAATTTAACCATAAACACAGATGGGTTAAGCATTGGATCTTATGAGGGCAATGCATTGATTCATTCAGCAGGAGATTACCTGTTTTATACCTATTTTACAGTGACAGACACAAAACTTGATTTCTTCCCGAAGGAGTATGATTTTGGCGGTGTTGAAGTTGGCTCGTTAGTTACCACTAACCTGACAATTTTAAATGATGGTACTGGTCTGCTTAATTGGTCTTTATCAACAAGTCATGATTGGTTAACGTTTTCTCCAAAACAAGGAATGATTAGTACTGAATCTCAAGTTGTAGAGGTTTTCATTGATACTAATTTAATACCTGAAACCTTAATTAATACGCTGGTAACGTCCAAAATTTTTATTAATTCGACAGGTGGAAATGATATTGTTCCACTTTCTTTTTATTTAAACCGACCACCGAGTAACCCGATAATACAGGGACCGAAAAAGTTTAAATTTGATTCAATACAAAAGTTTATTGTTTCTTCAATTGATGATGAAAATATCTCACTATCATATTATGTTGATTGGGGTGATGGAAAAAACACTGGATGGCTTGGTCCGTTTTCCCAAAAACAACAAATTTCAATCAATCATTCTTGGCAATCCAAAGGATCATTTTCTGTTAAAGCAAAAGCAAAAGATATTTTTGGATGTGAGAGTAACTGGTCATATTACCCCATTGCTGTATCTTTCCAACATTCCCTGTTCAACATTGTAGATCATCCTTTTTATTCTCGTATGAATTATAAAAATTATATTTTTGAACTGTTTTTTTCTAATTATGAATGAACGTAGCTTTTCTAAAAAATGTGCATAACCAAAGATTTTAATATTGATTGGTGAATATATACTTGTACTATGAATGATAATGGTTCTTTCTTTACAACTCGATTTAATTATTTTTTTATAATATTATTCTTGTTTTTTATTATTTTTACTGCTACCATTGTATCCGATTCTTCTGTTGAATGTAACCATTCTCAACAAGACCTAGGTTTATTTATGCAAGAAAATCACATGTTATTTTCACTACCTATCGATTTACCAAATACTATTATCGATGAAATTTTAGATGAGGATCTGAATTCAACAGATCAGTCCCTTCAAAAAGAAATAGCTCAGATAAAACAAGCAATTAAAACAAATAATGTTTCCTGGAATGCAAGTATCAATTCAGTGTTTACGGAACAAATGAAAAATTCAGCTTTTTCACTTGGCTGCATCATTGAGGATTCAATAGAAATGAACGATGAATCTTCCGATAATGTTGATCATCCGGTTGGTATTAGTTCATCTTCTTCGATTCCAACTAGTTTTGACTGGAGAGAAACAGATGGAATAAATTGGGTTACATCAGTTAAAAATCAAGCGAGTTGCGGCAGTTGTGTGGCATTTGGTACTCTTAGTGCTCTTGAAGCAGTGTTACAAATTGAGCTTGGTGGCCAACTTGAAAATGAGTATGATCTTTCCGAAGCTCATCTTTTCTTTTGTGGTGGTGGAAGTTGTTCTGGTGGCTGGCGTATAAGAAGTGCAGTTAATTATTTGATCGATCAAGGTGTTCCAGATGAATCTTGCTTTCCCTATGTAGCTCGTGATAGTCCTTGTGATCTTACTTGTCCGGATTGGGAACAAAAAGCAGTAAAAGTAGGTGATGGTAACCGAGTTGGTGGCTATAAAGCAGCTAATACAAGTGCAGTTAAAAAAGCACTAATTGACTATGGTCCATTAGTGACCAGTTACACGGTTTATCAGGATTTTTCAGCATATGATTCTGGGGTGTATGAACATGTGTATGGTGATGCTCTAGGTGGTCATGCTGTTGCTATCGTTGGGTATAATGATGAATGGGGAAATGAAACAGAAGGATACTGGATCTGTAAAAACAGCTGGGGTAAAAACTGGGGTGAAAACGGTTATTTTCGAATTAAATATGGTGAGTGTGGGATAGGAACCACATTTAATACTTATTATATGGATAATTTATATGGTGGTATTTGTGATGAATATTTACCAACCATTCCATCTAATCCAAATCCATCGAATCATCAAGTGAATATTATAAAACAATCATCTCTTACTCTGAATTGGACTGGTGGAGATCCAAATAACGATGACAATGTTACCTATGAAGTGTATTTCGGTAGGAATGAATCGTTACGATTAGTTGGTTCTTTTGGTCCGATCGATGCATCGGTTCAACAACTCTCATTCATTCTTAATGAATCCATTAATGAAAATATGCATTATTATTGGCAGGTAATCTCTGTTGATAATCATGGTTCCCGCCGGTATGGTCCAGTTTGGGATTTTTATTCGGTTGATACCTTAAAACCAGTTTTACAACTCATAAGTCCGCAACCAGGATATTTTTACAAACGGGATGGATTATTTAGAAAAGAGATTCCTGATTCATTTGGAAGTATCGTTTTTGGAAGTGTCCCCGTTGAAGTATCCGTGCATGATGAAGGCTCTGGAATAAAGCAAACAGATATCCTCATTAATGGTATCATCCAAGAGAGTTTTACTGATGAACAGTTTTCCTGGGATTGGAACAAACTTGGGTTAGGAACCTATGTATTGTCAGTTCAAACCTCTGATGTAGCAGGGAACCGTGTAACTGAAGAAGTAACGGTATGGAAGTTATTTTAAACGAGGAACATAAATGCATCAACCACATATCTTTTTCATTAATTCATAATGCTTACTCACGAAAAATATATAAGATGCGTAATATATTCTATCTATAGTAGGGGCAAACGATTCATGAAACCTTGTTATAATAAATCAATTAAAATTTTTTTAAGCATGCTGGTTGTTTCATTCTTTTTTTTTAGTGGCTCCATCGCCGCTATGAACACCAATGAACTCTCTCAATCAACACAGCTAAACATTAAAACATCTGGGTTACTTGATATTCCTGAAACCTTTGATCTCCGTGATGTTGATGGAACAAATTATGTTTCATCGGTCAAATCACAATCTGGTGGTACCTGTTGGACACATGGGGTGATGGCGTCGATGGAAAGCAATCTGATGATGACCGGGATGTGGAATGCAGTTGGTGAAACAGGAGAACCAAATCTTGCCGAATATCATCTTGATTGGTGGAATGGATTCAATCAGTTTAACAATGATGATATATCTGCTTCTGGAGGACTAACGGTTCACGAAGGCGGAGATTATTTAGTGAGTGCTGCATATCTAGCTCGTGGTGAAGGAGCAGTTCGTGATGAAGATGGACAATCTTTTGGTAATCCACCTGATCGAACAGATGAATCTTATCATTATTATTATCCTCAACATATCGAATGGTATACTGCAGGTGAAAACCTGGAAAACATTGATACTATTAAGGAGGCACTTATGACCCATGGTGCTATAGGGACCTGTGTGATGGCCTTCAATCTTGATAATGATTGGACACATTTCTATGATCGAATGGATCCTCCTAATCATGCCGTTACTATTATTGGATGGGATGATAACAAGGTCACACAGGCGCCTGAACCAGGTGCATGGCTGGTTAAAAATAGTTGGGGTGCGAGTTGGGGATTGAATGGGTATTTCTGGTTATCCTATTATGATGTGCATGCAGGTCATCATCCTGAGATGGGAGCAATATCCTTTCAAGATGTTGAACCATTAAGCTATGATCACATTTATTATCATGATTATCATGGCTGGCGTGATACAAAAAATGATGTGGCTGAAGCAGTAAATAGATTTGTGGCCACAGAGGATCACCTACTTTCTGCGGTAAGTTTTTATACGGCAGCTGAAGATGTTTCATATAATGTTAGCATATATGATACATTTACTGGAGAAACACTGGATGAACTTCTTTCCTCTGAAACAGGTAGTATCAATTATATCGGTTTTCACACAATTGATATGACTCTTCCTGTTTTGTTAAAAAAGGATGATGATTTCTACATTGCTGTGAAACTCTCAGATGGAGGGCATCCCTTTGATCGAACATCGGAAGTACCTGTTCTTCTTGGTTCAACCATGATGGGAACAATTGTTGAATCAAGTGCTCAACCTGATCAAAGTTATTATAAAAACAAAAATGGTGAATGGGTTGATTTGACCACAGATGATGAATCTGCTAATTTTTGTATCAAAGGATTAGTCAATAAACAATCTGATCTAACAGTTACTGGTGATATCGTTCTTTCTAAAGTAAAACCGGGATCAACTCATACGCAGACGATAACCATTGAAAACAGTGGTGAAGCCTGGTCGAAATTAACATGGAAAATTACTGAAATGCCTTCTTGGGGAGAATGGACCGTGAGTATGAATGAAAACACGGTAGGATTATATCCAGAACAAGACGGTCAACAAATCGAGATTACCGTTACTGTTCCCGCTGAAAAAGAACAACAATTCGATGGAATCATAACCATTGAAAATACTGATGATCCAACAGATAAAGAAACAATATCGGTTAGTGTTTCAACTCCTAAAGAAAGCAGTCCTCATTCATTGTTGTATACACTGTTACAAAAAGTAATGGATGGAATTGATTCATTACCTTTCTTCTTCTAAAGGTAATACTTTTTCTTTTCATTAAGATATGCTTTAAATTTTTCAATTCTAGTCAATAATAGTCAAATACTTTTCCTTATTTTTGTGTATTAATTGTTGAATAAATAAGTATTTATAGTAAATATCTTATACAAATATGGGGCAAAATATGAAATATATGAAGAATATAATAATTGCTTTTTGTATATGTGGGCTGTTGTTAACTGGTTCTGCTTTTGCAGGACTTGCTTTTGATCAAAATGATACTCAAGTTGAACCATCAATACGCTTCTTAGAAACAAGCGTGCCAGACGCACGATCTTCGATGAGATCAGATGTTTCTTCTCTCTTGATGGATCCAGTGCACAAGTTATCAGGATCGACTGATGCTGATGTTCAAGTTACCTTTGCTGATGGTTTTGATATGCAACCAACGGTTGCAACTGATAATGCGGGTAACATGGTCTTAGGTTATCTTGGAGATCCACAAGGCATGGGTGAATATAATGTTTGGTTTACTTCATCAGTTGATCAAGGTGCAACCTGGCTCAATGAAAATTCAATATCGTTAGCGGTGGCACCACCTGAGAAACCAAGCATTGATTACTGGGGAGACAATCGTTTCGTTGGAACGTATGTTCCTAATCCAAATGAGTATGATGGAAGTGCATTGTATGTCATTCAATTTAATAATCCTGGTCTTTTAGAAGATGGTTTTGATGCAGTGTATTGGACGTGGAATGATGTTGGAGATGGCTATATGCATATCCAAGATGTCTCTATTGGTTGTGACAATGCAGTGGAGGATTATGCTTGGGGTGGTATTTCCATGGTTGGAGATATCGGGGAAGATCTTTCAAGTGTTCCCATGTTTTCATATCAAGCTACTGAAGATGGAACTGCATGGATTTATTCCTTTTCAGATACTGAAAATGATATATTGTTAGAAGATTGCCAAGGGACAAGTACGGATATTGATCCCGTGACCCATGAATCATATTCCCTTTGGAATTTTGTGAACACAACGACTGGTTTACATGATATTTATTTTTCTAAATTTGATTTTGCTACCTGGGATGAATATGAAGGTTATCCTATTCATCCAAGCTTAGCAGAAGGAATTTTTTCATCTGGTAATGATGATTTGAATGTTGCTGTTTCAGCGAATAATGATAATGTTATCATCGTCGCAGAAACCCAAGGAGATATCACTTGTTACTATTCCAATGATGGAATGGGAAACATTTCCACAAGTACCATTGTTGCTTCTGAAGATGAAGAAAGTTATCCAGAGATAACACACACTGGTGACAACCAAGCGGTTTGTTCCTTTGTAAAAAATAATAATATTTACACAGTTACGACTGAAGATGGTGGTGCAACCTGGGATACAGCAGTTCAGATCAATGATGAAGATGGAAGTGTTGTCGCCGATGATTCCAATACGGGTATTTGTAAACTGGGAGCAGTGTGGACTGATGATCGAACTGGTGATTACAATGTGTTCTTTGACACCCTTGGTATCGCTATTCCTGTTATTTCCGTTGAAAGTATCGCTGGTGGATTTGGTGTAAGTGCTGAAATCGTGAATACTGGTACTGCTGATGCCACTAATGTTGACTGGTCCATCATCTTTGAGGGTGGCTTTATGCTTCTTGGCGGGGAAACGACTGGTACTATTGACACTCTTGCCGCGGGTGATTCAGCGAGTATTAGTACTGGTTTCATCCTTGGTATTGGTGGTGTAGACATAACCGTTACTGCAGGCAGTGCTAAAAAAACAGCGAGTGCAACGGTGATCTTACCGTTTGTTATTGGATTAAAATAAACATTAATCCATTTTTTTTCTTTTCTTTTTTAAAAATTTTGAAAAGTTAATGAAATATTTGTGTAATCAACATAATTATCATCATGGAAAACTTGTTGATGATCGTTAACAAACCCTCGATGTTTTCCTGACGCCAGGGGATGCGGCATGACCGAAGAAGGTAGGTGTAAGGACCAATAGGGGTTCCCTATATCGGTTCATAAAATGATTTAATAATTTTATAAAATATCGGTTTTGTGGTGAAGTTCAATAAAATATGAAATATCGAATATATTATATATTGTGAGGGATATTACTTTATTCTAAGCTAAAAAGGGGTAAATATGAAAAAAAGAAAATTATTTATAACGGGGGCAATTATATTTTTACTTTTGTTCTCATTTCAGGCTGGTACACTTGGTCAAAATAATTCTGATGTAGCAAACGATTTCAAAATAAAATCTCCCTACTCTTTTAAGGAAAGTTCAATGACTGGATTAACATTAGAGAAAGCTGATGTAAAGTTATCAACTGTAGATACACAGACATTGTCCTTTCTTGAGCACCCTCTGTTTCAAGGCGAAGTTGATTTTCAAAATCCAGATCTTGCATCATCAGGGCAATCCATATTGGCTACTGCTGAATTGAGTGAGGGTATTATTTCTAAAGATCCTGTCTGGAAATATTCCTCAGATGGTGGTGAAACATGGAGTGAAGGAATTCAATTTAGCTGGGAATCAGGTTATAGAGAAAAGCCATGTCTTGATTATTGTGGAAACAGTGAATTTCAAGGGTATGGTAGTTTTATGCCTGACCCTTCAACATATGATTTTTATTTGATGCATTTTCCAAGTTTAACTGATCCAGAGGCTACATTTCAGGATGATGACGGTTGGACTCCTTGGCAGTTTTCATTATCTGGGATGTATGATGGATTTGAAGATATTGATGTGGCCGGGTATCCGCATGGAGAAAATGCTCCATATCCAGATTTTCATGGTATCATCTTATCCTCTTGTATTGATTCAGATACTGGTCTAGATACTATTTCGATAGTTATGGAAACTGAAGATATGGGACTCCAATTACTGTATATGCCTGAGGTTGATGGTGCTATTGGACAGTTGTCGACTGATATTGATTTAGGTACAGGTAACTATTGGGAAGCTATGGAATGGTCTGGAGAAGATTGGATTTCAGATGGAGTATTTATCGATTATGCATATTTGGAACCAGGTAACCCTGATTGGTGGAGTGCTGAAGATGCTTGGCAAGGTTTTGTTTTTGAAGGTGCAAAAAACCCAGATATCGCTGCTTCTAATGGAAATGTTTATCTTGCAATTGAAAAAGATGGCGGCATTGTCTGTGCCGTTTCAAATGATGATGGTGAAAGTTTTACAAATGTTACTGTTTCATCTAATGGTTTCTTTCCATCAGTTTCTGCTAATGGTCAAACTGCAACTATTAGCTACATCAGGGATAGCAATATGTATACTGCAATCTCTGAAGATGGTGGTGCAACCTGGGAAGAGTCAGTTCAGCCTATCAATGATGAAAGTGGATCAGTGGAGGCGACATCTCATAGTGCTGTAGTCGATGGTTCCTATTTAGTTTGGACTGATACTCGTGATGGTGATAAGGCAATATACTTTGAAGAATCGGGGGCAGCTGCTCCAATTATTGAAGTTTCTTCAATATCTGGCGGATTCGGGGTCTCTGCAGAAATTAGCAACAATGGCAATGCTGATGGAATGGATATTTCATGGACTATTACCTTGGATGGTGGCTTGATGTTGTTGGGCGCTGAGACAACAGGATCAATTAGCACCCTTGCTGCTGGTGATTCAGTTGACATATCAACCGGTTTTATCCTTGGTATTGGTAAGGTCGACATCGTTGTGAGTGCCGCTGGTGCTCAAAAATCTGCGAGTGGAACGGTGTTATTACCCTTTGTCTTGGGTTTATAATACCCCCCTTCTCTTTTTTCTTTTTATTCCTTTCAATATCTGAGGTCATCCTTTTTCATGAAAAAATATATTAACATATAAGATAATAGTAATTTGAACGAGACTAACTTGATACTAAACCATATATCCATAGATGTGGTTGCTATTGAAATGGTGAAATCTGATGAAATTTATCTGCTCAAATCCTAAGAAAATTCAAATGATACCACTCATTATAACATTCGTTGTATTGATTTTTTCTGTATTTATTCCTCTCTGTCAGGCAGATAATCCATTATGGATTTTTGTTGGCGGACCTTATTATGCAGAGGTTGATGAACCTGTGCATTTCTACTTAGATATACAGGGAGGAGTTCTGCCGTATTCTCATCATTGGGATTTTGGAGATGGAAATTCATCATTGGATCGTTTTCCCACCCATTGTTATGCAAATGTAGGCAATTATACGACAACAGCAACAGTAACCGATGGAGGGGGAACCACAAAAACTGGTTATGCATTGGTTACTATTTTTGAACCATTGCAGGTTACTATTACTGCACCTCATGAATGTGAGCGTGGGAAACCAATTGTTCTGCATACGGATATATCTGGTGGTGTCCCAGCTTTTAACATTTCCTGGACGTTTGATGATGAGGCATCCTATTCAACACGATTTGGATCCAATGTTCAGGTATCATGGGAGACTCCGGGGTTGTATTCTATTGAGGTACATGTTACTGACAGTATTGGTACTGTTGAAAATCAAGTAGCAACGATTTCTGTTGTCGAGGAAAACCTAGCTCCATTGAAACCAATCCGTCCGAACGGCACGATCAATGGTCGTGGGGGTAAAGAATATATCTATATGAGTAATGCTATTGATCCAAATGATGATGAGATCTATTATCTCTGGGATTTTGGTGATGGAACAGATGTTGAATGGGTAGGGCCATTTGAATCAGGGCACCAGGTAAGTATTTCTCATGCTTGGTCTGATGAAGGGGAGTATGTTGTTCGCCTGAAGGCCAAAGATGAACAGGGGTTTGAAAGTGAGTGGTCTGATGCGTTAGTTGTGACCATGCCGAAGATGAGGTTGATTTCGTTTTTTACCTATTTTCAACAACATCGATTCTTTCACTTTTCTGCCTTAGTCGATTTTTTTCCATAGTGCTTTTTTTCGCATAAAATGATTTGATTACAATACACAAAAAAGGTAGGCTACTGTTAAATAATATTTATATATATTATAGAATCAGTTTATTATTTGCCTGATGTTGTGATGCAGATGATATTTCCGCCATACTCTTCATTTAATGATATGATGTACTCGTTTAAACACAATAAAATACCTAATGAGGTTAATCTTCCTAAGAATGTCAGATTGGTTTCCAATCCCAATGATGTGAAGACTTTCTTTTATCTTCCCTGGAATATTTACCATCATAATCCGTATTGGGCCCCACCATTCTGGACGGAGTTCAACCATTTTTTTTATAAGAAAAATCCTTTCTGGGATCATGCTGAGGCTGTTTTGTTCATTGTATATGATGGGGACCAACCAGTTGGAAGAATTGCAGCATTCATTGATCATTTGTATTGTGAACATGTAGGTAAAAAGGTAGGATTCTTTGGGTTTTTTGAATGTATCAATAATTATAAACTGGCTAAAGTACTACTTCAAACTGTGGAATCCTGGTTAGCATCAAAAGGCATGACAATGATGCAAGGTCCAATCAATGGACGGGTTGATAATGGTTGCGGATTTCTTTATGAAGGATTTAATATTTCTCAGAGTTTACTATCATCGTATTCTCCACCATATTATATTTCTTTTGCAGAACAATATAACATGAGAAAAGCCAAAGATCTCTTCTCATATTACGTTGATCTGAAAAAACCTCTTCCTGAAACCCTTAGTGAAAAAGCTGAACAATGTCTAGAATCTGATATACATATTCGACGATTCAACCGCTTACGAACCAACAAGGAACTAGATTGGTGGATTGATTTTTTTCTAAAAACATTTTCAGATCATTGGGGATTTGTCCCTGTTTCTCCTAAGGAGGTTCGCTTGAGGTTTGGGGTGAAGCAGATGAGATGGATCGTTGATCCAGGATTATTTTTTATCGCTGAACAAAATGGGACACCCGTTGCTTATCTCTGGGGAACTCCAGAATACAATCAGATTTTGAAGCAGATGAATGGACGCTTAACCTTTTTTGGTTTTCTTTCATTTCTCCTTAGAAAAAAAACTATCGATAAAGGGATATTGCATCTTATTGGGATTAGCAAAAACCTACGGCATCATCAGGTTGCTTCCTGTTTGAATTATCTTGCATTAATAGAGATGAAAAAACGAGGGTTCAAGGGTGCTGAAGTTGGATGGATCGATGCAGATAACAAGATTGCTCATAAAACCATATCTCTTACTGGGGCACGGATATTTAAAAAATATCGGGTGTTTGAAAAGGAAATTACCGGCCAGAATATCAAACGAGGTTTGTAAACGATGAGATTTTTTAAGAAGAGTCAGCAGACGTTTATGATGCTTTTTATTCTTGTTTGGTGTTTGATGATACCTGCTCAGATGTTTATGGCTGAAACATCTGGATGGACAAATGAATGGTCCTTCCAACAATCAATAGATGTTGATATTGATACGAGTTTGAATCAAGCACGGTTTCAACCCGTGGATCTCACTATTGGTTTTGATAATGTTTGCTGGGCAAAAGATGAGCAAAATCATTCAATTCGAGTGGGTTGCCTACATAACTCCATCTGGTATGAACTTGAATCTCAGATCTATAATTTAACCGTGTCCTCAGCCGATCAGATTTCTCAATGTAATATCGTTTTTTTGATACCTGAATTTGCTGATGGATCTGAAACATATGCTGTGTTCTATAATGATGATATGACCATTGGTCCAGCATATGCAGACCATGTCTCTATTGAGGAATCCTATTATTATTATGAGCCCATCCCAGGGTATCCCTTAGAATCATCATATTATGAGGTAATCGATGAAGGTTTCATCAATTATATGATCTCCTATGATGGTCAATTTATGGGATACAACACCTGCCAACATGTCTATAAGATGCTAGATGGAACCACAAAGATTCTTCCGAAAAATGCTGAGATATTTGCTGCATTTGACTATAAATATTGTTATGAGGACGGTCTCTTTGGATATAGTTCAACGAGTCAAAAACTAGTTTCAAAAGAAGTGATAACTGATGGAAATCTAATGATTCAAATTGGTATAGAAAGCATCTCTAAGTTTGATGATCTTCGCACTACTGCTCGATATACCTATTATCATTGTCCGAGTGAAGATACACGGTTACATGCTCATATCATCCATGAGACCCTCGAGGATATTGATGTGTATGATATGGCAAAGACAGATGGTGCTTTTGCGTCCATGCAAGCGGGTGGTGTGAAAAGTAACTCCATTCAGGAACTTAATATTGGAAAGATATTCCCTTGGATGCATTTTACTAATGAACTTGGCCAGATTTCAACATATGAATTAGATACCAATCCGGAATATATCGCGGAAGATCCAGATATTAGGGTAATCAGTGTTCATGATGATGTCGATCTTGGTTTCAACCCATTTGTTTCCTTTGATGATGGTTCATCTGGAACTGTTCATGCATTGGTTTTTTCTACAAATGAGGTTGCTGTCTCTGATTCTGATCAAACTGATGGGCTCCAAATCAATGCGTTTCAAATGGACTATCCTCATTTAGCAGGTTTTGAAAACAATGTGGCTACTGTTCAGATTGGGAGAAACTCTGTTGAACCTGGACAAAACCATGATACTCTTATTCCACAGGGGTTTACGGTTGAGTTTGATACAGAGTTTTATTCATCATCAATAAAGGGATATGATATTTTACAAGAGGAATCTGGTATTTTTAAGGATTTAGTGGCGATGAAACCGGATATATCTACCACGTTTAAGAATGAAAGTAACAAGTATGAATCTGTTAATCTCTCTGTTTTTGTTCATCATGTATTATCTTTTCCAATGGGATCAAGTCTCTCTGCTGCTTTTGGTTGGAATTTTTCATATGTGTCTGTTGACCTCTATGACGAAGACGAGTTTCTTTATTCCAAAAACGCTGTGAGAATTCCTTTGAATGCATTAGAAGAAGATGATAACCCGAGTTTGCTTGATAAAATCAGGGTAACTATTGGATTGTTTGATTTTCGAAATAGCTCACTACTAAAAAAAGCAGTGTTCTCTGGAGTTAGGCCGGGAAACTACATCATTAAGGCGTTTCTTGAAAATCCTTTGATTCCCAAAAACCGTCAATTCATAGGATTTTCAGTGGTCACTCTTAATGATGATGCAACCTATCATATCTGGTGTCGCAAGCAAGCTTCAGTAGAGGTTCAGGTTCAGAATCAACATCACATAGGTATTCCAAATATGGATATCATACTGAAACGTGATGATCAGATCATTTCTTCTTCAATGACCGATGAGAACGGTTTTTCTTTGATTCATGTCCCTGTTGATGATGAACCGTATCAGCTTGTGATAGAGCATGATGGAATGGAGGTATATAGGGAGCCACTTAAACTCTCCATTTATAATCGACTTTTTCAGGCTCATGAAAACGTAACACTTCACCTTGTTGATCTCGTTGTAAAGGTGACCGATACCTGGCAACAAACACCTGCTATCAATCTAAATCCAGTTCTTAGTGTTGAAGATTCTGGGGGTCCTCTTATTACTATCTTTCCTGATGATATCACAGATGCGGGATATGTTTTTCGTAATTTATCGGTTCAGAATTATAAATTATCATTGAGATTTAAATCATTTGTAGTTGAAGAAACCATCAATGTAGATAAGGATAAAGAGATTCATATTCCTTTTCCTGCAGAATTTCCTGTTTTGTTAAACATTATGGATTCCCGAGGTCATGATCTTACAGATACCCATCTATCAATTTCCCGTGGTGAGGTTATAAAACGATTTGATATAAAGCATTCAGATGTCACCATTTTTTTGCCACCTGGAGAGTACCAACTGAAGATGTTTTCTGATGATACTTGCATTGGTTATCGGACCCTATCGGTTTCTGGTGAAAAAACTGTTGATATGGTGACTGGTCATGAACCACTATATCCCTTGATTGTTCTTGTGATACTAAGTATTATGCTATTTATTATGATTCTCCGATGGGTTTTCTTGCATAAGAAAAACTTTTTGATAATAACTATTATGATATTATTGTTCACTGCTTCTTTTGTTTTCCCTTGGTGGGAGATATCAGGATTTGATAAAGGAATAGAGACCACTACTCAATTATTTGTGTTACCACAGATCATGATAACGTTATATCAAACAGATCAGAGTCTTACAGGTGAGATTTCGTTTCTGCCTGATGAGTTCAATCTTGCTATGACCATGATTCTAGTTATCACTATTACTGCTATTTTACTGCTGCTTATTTTGGAATTCTTAGCGCAGAGAACAATGGTGAAAAAGAAGATACATTTGATTCTTTCCCTTGTATTATTTCTCGCGTTCGTTATAGTGCTGAGTTTGTTTCTCTTTGCTATTGGTCAGGTGAGTAGTTTTAGCGTTGGTGGAATTTTTGGTTCAGATATGCTTGATATTGGTGTTCCAGGTGAGAATACGATATATACAATTCATTGTGAATGGGGGTTAGGAAATGGTTTTTATTTGTATCTTATAGGGGTACTGTTGTTTATGGGTCACATGATTTATAAACCGATGAAGAGATGGCAGGGCAATGACTGCTAAGCAGCCAAAAAAACAACTGAAACCGATTCAGCATCCATTATGTGGTATATCACTAAAAAACTGGATTCGGGTTCTTGAAAAAAATGGCGGAGTTGACTTTAGCTATTTAGATAGAGCATTGTTTATCACACTTGGTTCTCTTGTAACGGCTCCTTCCCGGTTCATTTTTAATCAGTTCTACAAAAAAAAGATTGATCAGTATGTCATGAAAAAGGATCCAGTTATTATCATTGGTCATTGGCGAAGTGGAACCACATTTCTTCATGAACTGTTAAGTCAGGATCCACAGTTTTGTTATGTATCAATTTGGAATACCCTGCTTCCAACTGGGTTTCCGTTATTTGAATCATCAAAACAATTGCTTACTTGTTTTCTTCCAAAGACCCGTCCGATGGATAATATTGAGGTTGCTATTGATGGTCCCTATGAGGAGGAAGCAGGTATTGCGGTGTTATCTCCTTGGTCTTTTTTTCATGGTTTACATTTTCCTCGTAACGCTGAGGAACAATATGTGAAATCGATTCATTTCACAGGTCTTTCTCAATCTGAACAAGATGAATGGAAAAAAATGTATGCTGCATTCATGAAGACCGTGATGTTTACCAATCATGGGAAACGCTTGCTTTTAAAGAATCCAGCCAACACCGCTCGTATCCCACTATTACTAAAGCTTTATCCTAAGGCACGTTTTATCCATATCTATCGGAATCCCTATAAGGTGTATGCTTCCACGGTGAAAATGCGAAACAAGGTCCTTACCAAATTAGCATTGCAGAATGAAGATAAGAGAGAAATTGAGCACCAGGTAATTAGAAATTATCAGCGATTGATGACCAGTTTTTTTAAACAAAAGGAGTTGATTCCTTCTGGTCAATTAGTTGAGGTTCGTTATGAGGACCTTGTTGCTCAGCCGATGAATATTGTGGAGCAGATTTATGAACAATTGCATTTACCAGATTTAAAGCAAGCACTTCCTTGTTTGAAACAATATCTTGAGGAAAAAAAGAATTACCAAACTAATGTCTATCATTTCGATGAACAGTTGATTAAACGGGTGAAAGAGAACTGGGGATTTACGATTGATCGATGGGGATATACCCCGCCATGATTCCAATTCCCTCCTTTTTTCCAAAATGTTTAAATCAAATCACTCGGTTTACAGCATTTCATGAGATATTATAAACCAAAAAGGAAGAGCCTCATAACTATTGGATGCTTAATTTTCTCATTGATTATTATACAATTTTTTGTTAATGTTCCTGTTTCTGCAAATGGACAACAACTCGTTGTCGGTGGCAGTGATCCTGATTTTTCAACGATTGTTGAAGCATTGGACTCTGCTAATCCAGGTGATACCATCCTCGTTCATGCTGGGTTATATCCTGGTTCAATTGTTATTGGTAAACAAATAAATCTGATTGCTGCTGAAGGATCATCTCCTATAATTGATGGAAATAATGAAAGTGATGTGATCAGTGTGTTGGCTTCTAATGTTATGATCGATGGTTTTATCATTCAGAATTCCTCCGAATCCAGTAATTTATCCTTACAGGAAACGTTTTCTGCAGTGCACATCAATGCTGATAATGTCTCAGTGAGTAATTGTGATATTACAAATAATCAGATTGGTATTATTGCGCGTAATGCATCAGAGCTTGAGCTGAGTGAAATTGTTTTTAGTGGCAATGATGCAGGTATTTGGTTGTATAATATCTCTTCTTCAGTGATTGATCATGTATCTATTTCCAATCATGATTTGTTTGGGATGTCTATTGTTCTTACCAGCAATATTTCAGTTAGTTTTGGTAATTTTTCAGATATGAGTTCCATTGCCATGGCTTTTTCAGGATCTGCGGATAATATTATTCATCATAATTCATTTAATAATAATGTGATGTCAGTGCGGTTATTTCAATCAACAGTAAATACTGATGGTAATGTGTTTTATTCCAATAATTTTATTGGTGAAACTATCTCTGTTTTTGATTGTTGCAATAATAGTTGGGATGCTGGTGGTGTTGGAAATTATTGGAGTGATTATGATGGTGTTGATGCTAATGGTGATGGAGTAGGGGATTCTGCCTATGAGATCGATTTGGTAAGTAAGGATGATTTCCCTCAGATGGACCCTTTTGATCTTTCAGTGGTTTCCTCTCTTTCAGTGGTAATTACCAGTCCTTCTTCGATGGAAACTGTTGATCAGCTGCTTGTGTTAAAGGGAACGGCAGAGAGTAAGGATGCTGACATTGTGAGTGTTATGGTTCGTGTTGATGAACAGGAATGGTCAACAGCGACAGGGTTTTCCTTTTGGACCAAGACGGTTAATGTGAGTATGCTTTCTGAAGGAGCTCATGTCGTTTATGTTCAAGCCGAGGATTCAACGGGAAATACTGAGACTGCGTCTCTTTCATTTATGATAGATCATACCGGTGGAAACGATGATAATAATACACCCGGTTTCTCAGTTGTTATGATGATGGCCGTATTGATCTTTTTTGTCTTACTTGGTAAACGGTTACGATGTAACTATTGAAAAAAAGAGGTACCTTTCCTCTCTCTTTTTTTTCGATATGATGCAGAAGATATGTACTGCATGATGATTTATTGATTAGATGTCCGTGTTTTGAATATGTTCAAACAGATTGGTTAAAGTGTATATGTGGAAAGGTGATATTTCTTATATTATTAGATTTCATATTAGATTTCATATTAGATTTCAATTTCATAAACTGTTTTTATACTATTATTTTTTTGATGAACTCTGATTTGATTTCTGATTGAAATATCTCCTTTGATTCATCTCTAAATTTATCTAATTTATAAATAATACCACAACTTTTATATACTCTCAAGATAATACATTTGTTAAATATTTAAGAAAAGGAGGCAAATAAGTTCTATGAACGCAAAAATTAAATTAGGACTATCTTTGCTTATTGCCTTGGCTTTTGTTCTTCCCTCTGGAGGAATCCTTGCTGAGCAAGATAGCGAAGTAGTAAAAGCTGTTGAAAACAAAACAAACGATGCAATCTATATCGGTGGCGATCTCACAAGTCAAGCTCCGGGTGATGTGTCTGTCCTTGGACTCGATGAACCAGTGCTTGGTGGACCAACGGGTAATGCTGTCCGTGAAGGAACCTACCCCATTACCATAGATCTCTATAACGAACCTGGCTTTGGAGATGCTGAAGTGAAAGCCTTTGTTGATATCTATCAGAAAGAAGAAGGCGAACGTATCACCATGTACGAAACCAGTTTCGAGGACAACTTTGATATCTACAACAATTGGATACAGATTGATGAAGACTGTGGTATGACCGGAGGTCAATTTGATTCTTGGACCGTCAGCGATGCTCGATCATTTGATGGTGATTACAGTTTTAAATCCACCATGTATGATGTCTATAAAGGTAACCAGGATGATTATTTGCGACTTCAAGAAGGTCTTGATGTTTCAGATCAAGCAGCCGTGGAAGTCAACTTTAAGATTTGGGTTGATGGTGACGGTGTAGAAGATTCCCTATACGGTGGTGCTCTTTGGAAACCATACGATTATCTTGATTTCGAAATTGGAGATAGCACTGGATTTCAAAATCCATGGGCTGCCGACCTACTGTTTATGAACTGGAATCCAGATGATGGAAGTATTTACCAGTTCTTATGGGGTGGCTATTATTTCTTTGATACCACTATTGGATTATATGATTTCGGTGGTTACAAAGATTATACTCCAATCGCTGAAGATCTTGGTGGTGGCTGGTGGCAGGTATCTTATTCTGTTCCGGTAGCAAATTTACCAAGTATGGGAATCGATCCAACTGATTTTAAGATTCAATTCAGCTGGATAACTGATCCACAATTCCAATATGAAGGAGCTTATGTTGATGATATTGAAATTATCAGTATCGAAAACTTTGAACATAAAGTCTTCCAATCACATTCACAAGGACCATTCACGGTTCCAGAAGGAACATCTGAATTCACCTTCCCAATGGAATGGACTGCAGAGGGTGGCGAAGGAAAAGACACTTGTTATGATGTCCGTCTTTGGCTTGAAGTCCTTGATGCAGATCACACAAGTCTTAATGACTGGCCAGATTACCTTGATATCATGGTCTGTGTAACCGATTGGTTTGATACGGAAGTTGATGATTTGGTAATTGAAACCAGTGTCGGTAGTACTCCAGTTGTTCCTGGTGATGGTGTCCTTGAATATGGTGAAGATGCTCATATTATCGCGCAAGTTCATCTTGATGGAACCCTTCCAGCTGAGGATATTCCAGTGACTGCAACTGCTAAAAAACTGACCTGGGAAACCGTGTTTGAAAGCGATGTTGAAGGATTGAACCCATTCCCAGAGACCTATGGTGATGTGCAAGTTACTGATAAAGATGCATATAGTGGATCGAAATCACTTGGTTTCTTCAATGATGAATACTTTGAATACTTACCAGGTTCATTTAGCTATGCTCTTGGACCAAGTATTGACATGTCGGATAAAACCGAGGTTCAGTGGGATCATGCCTGGAAAGGTATCACTGATCCAGATGATCTTGTGATTCCATGTTTACTTGATAACTATCATAACTATGTACTCGGCGGTGGTTTTGCTGGTGCTAATGGTAATGGTCTTGGTGGATATCAACCAGAGTGGATTAGTCCAACTGAACCACAATCCAAATATGTCAGCACGGATCTTGATGCATTAGTTGACTGGTATAAAGCCGCTGGTTTCCTCCGCGATGGTAACGGAAATGAAATCTTTGACATTGGTATTGGTTATTATTTCAGTGAAGATGGGGACGATAATCAAACTTTCCCAGGGGCTACTGAAGCCTGGAGTGGTGTATTCATTGATGATATTAAGATTACTGCAGAAACCATTGGTGAAACAGTCTGGACTCAAAACTTGATTATTCCAGGTCCTGTCGAACCATGTGAAACGGTTGAAGTACAATTTGAATGGGAAGATGTACCAGAATGCAACTATCTCATCTGTGTTGAATCACATCCAGATGGTGCATGTGGTAACCTGAACAACCCAAGTGAATGTGCTGAAATGCTTGTGGTCCAAGATCTTGAAATGATTCATCCAAAAGAAGTGGAAACCATTGATTACACTGGTGAACAAAACGGTGAATGGGGTATCTGCAGCAGTGACACTGATAACTATATTGCAACCAACGCAGACAACCATCATTATCCCGCTAATGCAAACAATATCCTTCAACTTAGCATTGACGGTGAACCATGCATTGACACCTCAGGTCTTACAACCATGACCTTAGACTTTGATACCTGGTTTGAACTTGAATGGGGTTATGATTTTGTCTATGTTGAAGTCGCAGATTGCCCGGCAGATGATTATCTTGACTGGACTATTGTAGATGTCTTCAACGGTGCATCATATTTCTATACCCTTGATGATGACCAGTGGATAAAAGATTACACCATTGATCTTACTCCATTTATTGGTGGAGATCTAGCGGTTCGATTCAGACTTGATTCTGATTCAGGTGTCAATTGGCGCGGTATGATGATCGATGATTTCGAGATTCCAGAACTTGGTTTCCTTGACACTGGGGACACCATGGATAACTGGTATCAGTATCCATACAGCCTTGGTAACTTCTGGGAGAATGTTGCTCCTGGTGAATGGTGCGGAAGCTTCCCAACAGCAAATGTTGAAAATGCATTGATTTGGGAAACCGAGATTGAAGATGCATATGAAGCATATCTCTTCTGGGAAACTGATTATAACTTTGTCAGTGGATCCGGTCTTGTCCAAGTCAGTACTGATGGCGGTGAGAACTGGTTAAACATTGCTGAATATACTGGTAGCTCTGGTGGTTATATCAGTGATACATATGATATGACACATCTCGCTGGTAACAGCTTATTGGTCCGATTCCTTGCACAAGGAGAGGGCGACTGGTGTATCAAAGACGTGGTCATCACTGGTAAGAAAGATACGACTGCTCCATCAACTGATATCCAACTCTCTGGAACCAAAGCAGATGGTTGGTATAAGACACCAGTCACTGCAATTATCACTGCAACAGATACTGGTGCCGGTATGGGATCTATCCATTACATCCTTGATGGTGTAGAGACCGTTGTTGAAGGAACTCAGGCAACCTTTACCGTCAGTGAGAACGGAGAACACAACATCGAATTCTGGGGTGTTGACAAGACTGGTAATGAAGAATTACCACATAACACAGTCCCAACATTCAAGATCGATGCTGGAAGCCCACCAACTGTCGCACTTACTGCTCCAGAACCAGGTTTATACCTGTTTGGTAATAAACTCCTCAGCCTCAGTAAAGTATTGATCATCGGTGCATTCACCGCTGAAGCGACTGCTTCTGATGCTGAATCTGGTGTCTATCGGGTACAGTTCTTACTTGATGGAGATGTTGTCTCTGAGGATACTGAAGCACCATACAGTGCATACATTGCTCAGAAACACATGGGTGCTGGTACCCTAGAAGTTGTTGCAGAGGACTTCTCTGGAAACACCGCAAGTGACAGCTTGGATATCACCTACTACAAATTCTTATAAAGAATTTGAACTGTATGTAGGTAAAACACAAAAACAATTGAGAGACTTGTTCTCTCACCTCTTTTTTTCTTTTTTTTCAATGTCAGTAATATCCCTCTTATAATCTTTTTCATCTAATATCTTTAAAATTCAAAATCAAAATAAAAAAGATTTATATGAACATGACAGAGTAATGGAAATAATTTATATACCATGATAAATCATATTCTATCTAGTAGTATAGACAAAATACCAATATGATGAAATATAGAGACTAGGGATTACAATGATATATTCAAAACGATTGAGTACTTTTATTCTCATTATGTTTGTATTTAGCCTCGTTCATTTAAATTTATATGTAGATACTACCTCTGAATCTTTAAGCACCGAAAATCCTTCAGAAACAATCTTTTTATCCAATGATATCTATGAGGGATACACCTTATTTACTCCAGAATACAGAAGACAGACATTTCTGATTAATAATGATAAAGAGATCGTCAAAATGTGGGAAAGTAACTATGCTCAATCTCTTGGAGTTTATTTATTGGACAATGGTGATTTACTACGAACTTGTGCAAAAAAAATTAATCCTCAATTTCCTGCTGGTGGCTTTACAGGTGCGATTGAACGATTCAACTGGAATGGATCACTTCTCTGGCAATACGAATATTCTGATGTAAACGTGTGTCTTCACCATGATATTGAACCATTACCAAATGGAAATATTCTAATGATTGCTTGGGAAAAGAAAACTGCTGAGGAATGTATACAAGCTGGTATAAATCCAGATAATTTTGATGAAGATGAACTTTGGCCAGATCATATCATTGAAGTTGAACAAACAGGTTTTAACACGGGTTCTATTGTGTGGGAATGGCATGCTTGGGATCATTTAGTTCAAGATTTTGATCCATCAAAAGACAATTATGGCTCTGTGCGGGATCATCCAGAATTAATTGATATTAATTATAATTGGAATGAATACCTTGGTACATCAAAAGATATGCTACATATAAATTCAATCGATTATAATCAAGAACTTGACCAAATCTTATTAAGTGTACACAATTTTAATGAAATATGGGTTATTGATCATAGTACAAATACAGAACAAGCTGCAGATCACACTGGCGGAAGATATGGTATGGGTGGCGATATTCTTTACCGCTGGGGAAATCCTCAGACGTATAATGCAGGTGATAGCCAAGATCAGATATTATACGGGCAGCATGACGCAACATGGATATCATCTAATTCTGAAAAAAATAATATATTATTATTTAACAATGGTTTAAATCGCCCAGGCGATGATTATTCTTCCATTGTAGAAATTATTCCTCCAATGGATCAACAAGGTTTCTATTCACTTGATGCTAATGAACCATTCGGTCCAGAGGAACCACTGTGGGAGTATACCGCAGAAACAAAAACTGATTTCTTTTCACAACGTCTTTCAAGCTCTCAACGACTGCCAAATGGAAACACACTCATTTGCGAGGGCGAAAAAGGTTATTTTTTTGAAATAAATTCAGAAAATCAGATTGTATGGGAATATACAAATACAATTTCAAAAACAAATAACCAAATCACCAATGATGTATTTCATATTCACCGCTATCCTTTGAACTACTCAGGTATTGGTCCATTAGAATCATATACTCCAAATATCCCTGATAAACCCGAAGGACCAACATTAATAACATCAAGTAAAACATATAACTACACGACACAAACAACTGATCCAAATAATGATAAATTATATTATAAAGTTGATTGGGGTGATGGGATCATCTCTAATTGGATGGGTCCTTATTACTCTGGTGAGCAGATTTCGTTTTCTCATCAATGGAAAAATAATGGAACATTTCAAATAAAGATAAAAGCAAAAGATGCTAAAAATCTAAATACAGAGTGGTCTAAACCGTTAAATGTGACCGTTGAAGGTTTTCAGGTGATTCTGTTTGGTTTAATAGATGGTTATGTCACTCTTGATAATGAGATCAGTTGTTGGGCAGATCGGTTATTGTTAGTAATGATTAAACCAGTCGAAATACAGCGTTTTCCAAATGGTGTTCATCTTATGTTAGATGAGCAATACAAAGGATTTTTAACTACGCGGTTTATTGCAGGAGTATTCAGCATTAAAAAACTAACTTAAGTTAAATTCATGATTGTCTTTAATTATTAACTCTCTATGATCTTAGTATCTAACTAGTTCAAAACGGGATGTGAGAATTATAATGAAAATATTAAAGAGAGAAACCCTCATTCGATGTAATGATGACCTAACTAGTAATATATTTAAACAACAAACACTCTCGGTGAAAAAATGATGGAATATATTAAAAAAATCCCAAAATACAAAAGAAAACTGCTCTTCATCTTTCTTATTTTAACAATGTTTTTATCGACCACAAGTGCTCATTCAACATGGTACCAAGAAAACTTCAATGCTCAAGAATCTAGCATTCATTCCAATATACTCCCACTCGTTTTTGATAGCTATGATCTACCTCAAACATGTTTTATCGTACAAAAAACATTGTTCCTACAAAATATTACATATAAATATCCCTTAACATATGCATTCCATAACACAGAAAAATGGATGGTTTATACGGCTGATGAAAGAATAGATTATGGGCCATATATCTCAATGACTTTGGACAGTAAAAACATTCCTCATGTAGCAGTTTACCTAAAGGACACAGGTGATCTCAAATATATGACCGTTGATCCTGAATCCGGTAAATGGGTTGGTTTTACATTAGATGAAAATGGGGATGTTGGCTTATATTGTTCAATAGCAGTCGACAGTAAAGATCAACCTCATATCAGCTACTATTTGAACACAAATCCTTTTGGTTTGAAATATGCTACATATGATAAAGGACAAAATAAATGGAATGTTGATTTAATTGATGAGGGAATGGGAGCGGGCACTTATACATCTATTTCCATTAATAATCTTGACCAACCGGGTATAACCTATTTTGATTTTTTTCATAATGATAAATCCATTCGATATGCTTATTTTTCAAATCAGAGATGGAATTTTGAATCAATTGATTACCATGGTAATGTGGGATATGGTAGTTCACTTTGCTATGATTCTAACAATATTCCACATGTAAGTTATCAAGATTCAACCAATTCATCCATTAAATATGCTTATCAAATAGACAGAAAAGATTGGCATATAGAAACGGTATATAACGAATCATCTACTTCCAGACCTACCTCTCTAGTACTTGATACTAATGATCGCCCCCATGTTGCATTTACTGCATTTAACACGCAAGATGAAATAAAATACGCTTATAAAAGAGATGAATCATGGAATATTCAAACAGTTGCCTCTGGACTTAACCCCTCTATTGCGTTGAATAATTCAAATATTCCCGGTGTATTGTATTTTGGAGATCTTGGAATTACATATAGTTCACCAACATTAATGATTACGAAACCGGTTCCAGAAACAACATTTCAAAAAAATAACTATTGCCAAATAAATTGGATTGGCAATCTCAGTAAACAGCGAACATTACAAATTGATCTCTATCAAAATGATTCATTTTATTCTACTATTGCTATGGATATTGAAAACGATGGAAAATATTCTTTTTTTATTCCTGATGATATCCCCAATGATACGTTCACAATCCGATTAAGTGATACTCAGAATGAAACAATATATGCAACTTCAACTATACATATAATTCCAGAAGAAACAACTTCTTCCTCAATCTACATCATATTAGCAATCATAATTGTAGTAGCAGCAATAATAATATTAATGAATTTTATTTCCAAGAAAAGAAGATGAAAAAAAGAGCTTCATTTCCTCGGCATGTAAAATAAGAAATATCTGCAATATTGATTTAAAATAATCAATCCCTATGATTCCTAGCAAAATATACATTAATTACTGAAGGGTCACTTGACTAATACTTTATACATATGGTCTCATTCTTATTGTTATCTAAAAACTAATATTCTTAATAAATTTCCGATTTAACCATTTAAAATGAGTTGACCTTCGGATGAGGTCATGGTTATATCGATAACTTAAGTTTGCCACATTCTCATTTTTGATCGAGCCTGGAAAACTGGCATTA